>DATAHG010000441.1:0-1951 GCA_036263295.1 Thermoanaerobaculia bacterium
CGCGTCCGCCAGCATCCAGGCGAGCCGCTCGACCGGGTAGGCGGGGTCGAGAGGCACGTAGGCGGCGCCCGTCCGCAGCACGGCAAGGAATCCGACCGCCATCTCCAGCGAGCGCCCGGCGCAGAAGCCGATCCGGGTCCCTGGCCCGGCGCTCAGTCGGCGCAGGCGGCGGGCCAGCCGATTGGCCGCGGCGTCCAGCTCCCTCCAGGTGAGCGACCGGTCCTCGAAGACCAGGGCGGCGCCGTCGCGGTCCGTCCAGCCGGTCAGTTGCTCGTCGATCAGCGGCGCGGAAGGCGCTGCGGTGTCGTTCCACTCGACGTCCAGCTGGTGGACCTCGGGCAGGGTGAGGAGCGGCAGCTCCGAGAGGCGGAGGTCGGGATCCGCCACCGCGCCGGCCGTGAGGTTCACGAGATGAGCCAGCATGCGGCGAATGCTGGTGGCATCCCACAGCTCCGTCCTGTACTCGAAGCTGTAGCCGAGCCCGGCGCCGCCATCCCCGGCCGGCCCGCCGGGCCCCGCCGACGCCGCCGATAGATTGAGCTCGAACATGGAGGTCTGGGTACGGTCGTCGAGGGGGTCGAACGACAGGCCGGAGAGGCGCTCCCGCGATGCCGGGGCGTTGCCCATCCCGAACAGCACCTGGAAGAGCGGCGTATGGGCGAGGCTGCGCGCCGGGTTGAGCACCTCGACCAGCTTGCTGAACGGCACCTCCTGGTGGGCGAAGGCGTCGGTCGAGAGCTTGCGCACCCGGCGCAACAGCTCGCGGAAGGTGGGGTCGCCGGAGAGGTCGGCCCGCACCACCAGGGTGTTGACGAAAAAGCCGATCAGCGGCTCGACCTCGGTGCGGTGGCGGTTGGCGACCGGGGTGCCGAAGCTGAGGTCGGTCTGGCCGCTGTAGCGCGACAGGAACGTCAGGTAGAGGGCGCCGACCAGCATGAACTGGGTGGCCATCTCGGCGCGGCCGAGCTCCTTGAGCCCGTCGAAGACCGGGGCGGGGACCTCGATCCCCAGGAGGCCGCCGTCCAGGCTCGGCACCGGCGGGCGCGGCCGGTCGGTCGGCAGCTCCAGGACCGGCACCCCGTCGAGGTGGCGGCGCCAGTACTCCACCATGCGGTCGAGCACGGGTCCGCGCAGCGCTTGACGCTGCCAGTGGGCGAAGTCGACGTACTGCACCGGCAGCTCGGGCAGAGGCGAGGGCCGGCCCGCCGCAAAGGCCTGGTAGACCTGCACCATCTCGCGCGCCAGGACGCCGTTCGACCAGCCGTCCGACGAGATGTGGTGCAGGGTGAACAGGAGGATGTGGTCCTCCGGGGCGAGCCGCACCAGGCGCACCCGCAGCACTCCCGCCGAGAGGTCGAAGGGGAGGCCGCTCTCCTCGACCACCACGCGGCGGGACTCGGGCTCCCGGACGGCCGCCGGCAGGGCCGAGAGGTCGATCAACGGCACCGGCACGGGAGCGTGGGGGGAGATGCGCTGCACCGGCCTGCCGCCGGCGGAGGCGAAGGTCGTGCGCAGCGTCTGGTGACGCCGCGCCACCTCGGTGAAGCTGGCCGCCGCCACGGCGGGGTCGAGGGTGCCGCGGACGCGCAGCGCCGTGGGCACGTTGTAGGCGATATTGCCCGGCTCGATCTGATCGATCAACCAGAGCCGTTCCTGGGCGAAGGAGAGGACATACCCGTCGCGGTCCCGCGGCTGCGGCAGGATCGGGGCCTGGAGGGGGTCGACCCCCCTCTCTTGCATCATCAGGGCGAGGAGCTGCCGTCTCTTGGCGTCGAGCGTCGCGGCGGTCCGCGGATCTTCGGTCATGCGTCAACCGTCCAGACTGTCCAGGCCGGGATCCGCGAGGCCGCGCTCGGCGAGCATCCGCTCCACGTCCTCGGGCGAGAGGCTGTCGATCTCTTCGAGCATGCGGGCCAGCTTGTCGGTCTCGGTCTCCCCCTGGGAGCGCACG
>DATAHG010000442.1:0-3597 GCA_036263295.1 Thermoanaerobaculia bacterium
TGCGCCCAGACCGCCGCGGGGACCGCCGTCAGAACCAGCCCGAGCGCCGCGGCGCCGAGATTCCATCGCATCGTTCGCATCGTGTCTCCTCCTCCGGTCGAGAGGGTCCGATTCTACGCCGCCTCGCGATACAGTCGAGCCATGGACCACCCCACCCCGATCCGCCCCGCGGAGCACGCCGTCTACAGCCCCGACAAGATGGGGAAAAGCACCCTTTTTCAGTCGGACCGCCTGCTCGTGGGCCTCAACGCCTTCGAGCCGGGCCAGGAGCACCGCCTCCATGCCCATGCCGGCATGGACAAGCTCTATTACGTGCTGGAGGGAAACGGCCTCTTCCTGCTGGAGGGTCGCGAGGAGCCGATGGCCGCCGGGATGATGCTGGTGGCGCCCGAATCGGTGCCGCACGGCATCCGCAATACCGGGGCGGAACGGCTGCTGGTGCTGGCGGTGCTGGCTCCGGGGCCGTAGGCCGATTGCGCGCGAAGCCCACTGTAGAGACGCCCCGTGGGGCGTCTCCGGAGCGGGGATCCCTTCCTCGCCAGACGCGGTTCGGCGGTCTCTCGAACCCTCACCAACCGTCTCCCGTCCAGCGATCCGGTCAAATCGGCCCGTCTCTCCCGCCGCGGAGACGCCCCACGGGGCGTCTCTACAGTGGGCTATCGCGTGGCAGATCAGACGGGCTCACGGATACGGCCGCCCATCCAGCAGAAGCTGCCGAATATACAGCCGGTGGTCCGGCGAGACGGAGACGCGGGCCTCGAGGCGCTTGAAGTCCGGCGTCCCCATCCCCTCCGGCACGAAATACTGCTCGATGCCGTAGTTGACCCCGATCGTCTTGTCGTCGAAACGATCGACCGTCCCGCGCACCCAGATCTGCCCCGGTTTCAGCCCCTGTGGCTCCTCGGACGAGGTCCGCACCACCTCGTGGAATGGGCCGCGCTTCTCCAGCACCACGAAGACTTCGCTGCCGTAGGGGACGACCACCTGGCCGCCGCGGTCCGGCTTGGGGGCGGTGCTCACGTCGTAGCCGAGGATCATGTAGTCCCCTCGCATGATGTCGCGCGGATCGACCGGCCGGACCTTGAGAAGGATCGTCGGCGCGGTCTGGCGGACCCACTCGTGGTAACCCGCCCAGCCCAGCAGGAAGAGGACCTGCGCCGCCACCAGGCCCCAGAACAGCAGCGCTCGGCGGTTCATGCGTTCACCTCCCGCAGAGAGGAGAGGAGACGGCGGCGCTTCTTCTCCAGAAAGATCCCGACCGCCAGGATGATCACTCCCGAGGTCAGGAACAGCACGCCGCCGTCGACGAGGGTCCCGAACAGGTCGAAGTAGCGGGTCAGGATGTTGATGCCGAGGAAGGCGATGGCCAGGTTCACCCAACCCTCCCGGCCCGAATCGACCCCGATCCGCACCAGCCCCAGGTCCAGCAGGAAGAGCCCGAGCCAGGCGAGGATGCTCCAGAGCCAGCCCTCGTCGCCCAGATCGATCCCGGCCAGGACCCCGGCGGCCGCGATCATGGGCAGCGCGATCCAGGGGGCAAGCCTGCCCACCTCTCTCGGCTGGCTGCGCCAGGCCAGGAACGCGGTGGCGGCCAGCGCCACGGCCAGGAGGAGGGCCGGCAGCCAGGCCACGACCGCCAGGGGTTCCGCCTGGTTCCAGCCGGTCAGGTGGCGCAGGAAGCCCAGCATGTAGACGGCGCCGTGCAGGATCAGAAGTCCCCACTTCTCGTACATCCCGGCGAACAGGTCGAACCCTCCACGGCGCAGCGAAAGGCCGCGCAGGAAGATCGCCAGCCCGACTCCCGCGGCAAAGGCGAAGCCGGTGATCCAGGCATGGTCGTTGTCCATGTCGGCGACGATCCGAACCGGCGAACCGTCTGCGTAGAGCTCGGTCCCGAGCCAGGAGAGAAGGGCAACCAGGCTGACGAACTGGGCGCCGCGGGATAAGGTGAGGTAGGGCAGGAGGACGATTCCGAGCCACCAGATCAAGAGCGCGCTGGCAGGCCGGCCGTCGAGATGAAAGATCTGGCTCACCAGGGCGATCCCGGCCAGGAACAGGATGCAGCCGACCATGATCAGGGACTCGCCGATCCGCGGGTAGTGTCCCCGCCGGATCAGGGTCCAGCCGGCGCCATAGGCGGCCACCAGGATCACGATCAGGCCGGCGATCTTCACCCAGTCCCCGATGTCCTCCCAGTTGGCGGCGATCACCAGGATGACGCCCAGGGCGACCAGGGCGCCGCCGACCGAGGACAGCACGGTCAGGAAGCGGCTGGGAGAATCGGTGACCGGATACAGGGCGAGCAGGCCGTCCCGCTGCTCGGCGGAGACGATCCCGCGCCCGACCCAGTCCTCCGACTCGCGGCGGAGACGCTCGGCAAAATCCTTCATTCTGTCCTCCGGTTCTGGAGTCATTGTATCGCGTCTCGGCACGCTATGATGGGAGCCAGCGATGCTTCCCGGTTTTCAACCTCGGACCTCGACGGCGGCGGAGGCCGTCGCGGCTCCGGCGCGCTGCCCCTCCTGCGGCAGCCCGGTGCCGGAGGGGGCGCCCTGCTGCCCGTCCTGCGGCGCCGCCGTGGGAGCCGTCCCTCCCCCGCCGCCGGCCGCGGCCGGGTCGAGCCCCCTCACCACGGGCTTTCAGTGCCAGACCTGCGGCGCCCAGGTCCTTTGCGAGCCCGGGATCAGCTCCTACGAATGCGCCTTCTGCGGCTCGACCTACGTGGTCGAGCTGCCCGCCCAGGGGCAGGTCATCCTGGAGCCGGAGTACCTGATCCCCTTCCGGCTCGACCGCAAACAGGCGACCGCCCTCTTCGACGGCTGGTGCCACCGAGGCCTCTTCACCCCCCGCGACGTCCGGAAAGCCGCCCGCATGGACCGCCTCAAGGGGGTCTATCTCCCCTTCTGGACCTTCTCGATGCGGGTGGACAGCGATTGGGAAGCCGACATCGGAGAGCACTGGCAGCAACGGATCGCCAAGGACAAGAAGATCACCCGCACCGAATGGCACCCGCTGGCGGGGCAGCATCACCGCTACCTCTTCCATCACCTGGTGAGCGGCGCGCAGGGCCTCCCGCAGGAAGAGGCGGACGAGGTCCGGCCGTTCGACCTCACGGCCCTGCGGCGCTATCGCCCGGAGCTCCTGGCCGGCTGGCTCGCCGAACCGGCCTCGGTGCCTCGCGAGGAGGCCCTCGCGGCCTGCCAGGAGCACTTCCGGGAGCGCGAGGGGGAGGACATCGCCACCTTCCTGCCCGGCGACAAGCACCGCGGGCTGGAGTGGACCACCCGCTTCAGCGAGATCTCGGACGACCTCGTGCTGCTGCCGTTCTGGATCGGCGCCTACTCCTACCGGGGCAAGGTCTTCCGCTTCGTGGTCAACGGCCAGTCCGGCCAGGCCACCGGGACTCGCCCTCTGAGCCCCTGGAAGATCGGCGTCACCTGGGCGGTGATCCTGTTAGCCATCCTGGCGCTCATCCTCCTCTTTTCCTCGGGACGCGGCTGACCATGCAGCTCGCCCGTTGCGGGAAGTGCCGCGACCACCTGGACGAAGGGGACCTCTTCTGCCCGAACTGCGGCCACGAGGTGCCGGCCCGGACTG
>DATAHG010000443.1:0-2104 GCA_036263295.1 Thermoanaerobaculia bacterium
CTCGGCGATGCGGAGATGAATCTGCTGCTGCTCCTTCTTGAGCAATGATTCGTAGGCCGCGTCCTGCACCAGGGCGTGCTTGAAAAAATAGCGGGTCTGGTTGCCGAAGCCGCGGCGATAGATCAGCTCGGCCTGCACGAGGTGGCGCAGCTCGCGTTGCAGCGCCGCCTCGGGAATCGGCGAGATCGCGGCCAGCAGCTCCAGCGAGAAAGAGCGCCCGATCACGGCGGCGAGCTGGGCGACCTCCTTGGCGGCGCCCAGGCGGTCGAGGCGGGCGGTCAGCGAATCGCGCAGGGTGGCCGGCAGCTCGCGGGCCTCGCCCGATTCGGCGGATTCGAGGACGGCGCGGGTCAGCTCTTCGAGGAAGAGCGGGACGCCGTCGGTGCGCGTGACGATCTGGCGCCGCAACGATTCGGCCAGGGGTTTGCCGCCCGCTGCCCAATCGATCACACGGTCCACCAGCCGTTCCGCCTCGCCGCCGCTCAACGGGCCGAGCGAGATCGAGGTCAGGTGGGCGCGCGGCCCCCACTGCATCTCCATCATCTGCAGGCGCACGGTCATGACCAGGAGCAGCGGCACGCTCGGCGCCTGATCGATCAACCGTTCGAGCCAGCCGATCGTGGTCGGGTCCAGCCAGTGGAGATCTTCGATCAGCAGGAGGAGCGGCTGGCGCTCCGCCATTTCGAGCGTCAGCGCGACCAGCGCGTCGAGGGTCTTTTCGCGCTGCCGTTCCGGCGGGAGCGGCGCGGCATCCGCGCGGTTTTCGAAAGGGATTCCCAGCAGAGGCGCGAACAGCGGGAGCGCCTCCGTCAGAGCGTGCTGTCCGAGGAAGCTTTCGAGCTGGTCGAGCGGGGATTCACGATCGATTTTTTCGATCGCGCGGCGCAGCAGGCCGACCACGGGATGAAGCGGCGAATTCCTGGCATAGGGCGAGCCGTAGCAGGAGACCCATTGCGCCATGCCGTCGCTCAGGCGCTCCCGCAGGGCGCGCACCAGGTGTGACTTGCCGATCCCGGGCTCGCCGCTGATCAAGACGACTTGGCCCATGCCGTCCCGGGCTAGGTTCCAACGGCTGAGGAGGAGGTCGAGCTCCCCTTGGCGTCCGACCAGCGGCAGCAGGCTGACCGCGCTCTCCTCCGGCGCCTCGATCGGCCCGGTCACCAGGAAGGCGGCGTGCGGCGGCAGCGGCTCCAGGGCGAAGCTCTTTTGAATCAGGGCGCTGGTCGCCGGGCTCACCACCACGCTGCCCGGCTCGGCCAGGGCCTGCAATGCGAGGGTCAGGTCGAGGGTCGCCCCCAGGGTCACCGGCTCGGGGCTCTCCGGGCTGGTGGAGACGATGGCCGGGCCGGTGTGGACCCCGGCCCGCAGCGCGAGCCGCCCGGGCCGGTCCCCGGCCGTGCCGGTCTCCATCTGGGCCGCCCGCTCCACCAGGTCGAGCGCCGCCCGCACCGCGCGGCCGGCGTTGTCCTCATGGGTCTGGGGGTACCCGAAATAGATCAGCCAGCGCTGTCCCATGACGCTGCCGAGATACCCCTCGTAGCGGCTGGCCACGGCCGCGGTAAGGGCCCGGAGCTGGAGCATCGCTTCATAAAGGGTTTCGGGATCGTCGCCCATCCGTCCTGGGCCAGGGCTTACCGCCTCGCAGCAGACCACGGTCACCTGGCGGCGCTCGCCGGACGAGCGGGCCGGATCGAGCGGTGCGGAGCGGGACGGGGCCGAAGGCGCGGCCGACCGGGTCTCCGACCGCGGGCGGCCCGGCGCCAGCGTCTCGATCAAGGTGGCTTCGCCGGTGAGGTCCAGGCCGGAAGGCTCGGGAAGGGAGAGCTTCCACGCGCCCGAGCCGGGGACGTCCTCCGAAAGTCCACTTTTCTCGATGCTGGCGAGAAAGCGCGCCACCTCGGCGGTGCTCTGTGGCCGGCGGTCGGGGTCCTTGCTCAGCAAGTGATCGAGATAGTCCGAAAGCCCCTGGGGGATGTCCGGCTGCACCAGGCTCGCCGGCAGATGCTGGATCTTGCAGATCCGCGACAGCGTCTCCGGAATGGTGGCGGCCCGGAACGGCGAGATTCCGGCCAGCATTTCATAGAGCAGCGAGCCGAACGAAAAG
>DATAHG010000444.1:0-2662 GCA_036263295.1 Thermoanaerobaculia bacterium
CGGGATGGACTTGAGCAGCGGGGCCCGGAAGACCTTGTAGCAGGTCTCCATGTCGGTCAGGTTGAGGTCGGTGAACCAGTTGCTGAGCGTGGTCAGGAGCTGGTTGCCGAGGGCGTGCCGGTAGTAGAGCACGCGGCGGCGGTCGCTCTGCAGGAAACGCGAGCCGTAGACCACGTCGGCGCCGTCTTCCAGGAAGGGGCGGATCAGCCGCGGGTAGTCGCGCGGGTCGTACTCCAGGTCGGCGTCCTGGAACAGGATGAGGTCGCCGGTGGCCTCGCGGATGCCGCGCCGGATGGCCGAGCCCTTGCCCTGGTTCTGCCCCTGCTCCAGCAGGCGGATGCGGTCAGGGTTTTCGGCGGCGAGGCCGCGCAGGATCTCCAGGCTGCCGTCCTTGGAGCCGTCGTCCACCAGGAGGAGCTCGAGCTCGCGGATCTCGGGCACCGACACCGCGAGCACGCGGCGGACCAGCTCCGCCACCAGGAAGCGTTCGTTGTAGACCGGGACGATGACGCTCAGCTTGATCCCGGTGGGACGGCTTTCTGGATCCACGGCTCTTCTTACCTCACCTCAGTTGCGAGACGATTTCGTACGTTCGAGGCGGTGGATGATACCTCGACTTCCAGCCAAGAAGCCGGGTTCAAGCAAACAGGCGACTGCGGCGAATCCCCTTCTGGTGGAGCTTGTAGCGCAGGAGAACGCCGAGGACGGAAAAGCCGTACTCGACGCTGCGCCGGAAGCCGATCTGCGAGGCCTCCTCGAAATAGCGGGTGTCGATCGGGATCTCGCGGATCCGCAGCCCCTTGCCGATGCCCTGGGCGATGATCTCGGTGTCGAACACGAAGTCGTCCGAGTTGCGTTCCAGGGGGACGGTCTCCAGGTAGCGGCGGGTGTAGGCCCGCAGGCCGGAGTGGTACTCCGACAGGAACGTGTAGAAGGTGGCGTTGGCGGCGGCGGTGAGGAAGATGTTGGCCAGGTATTTCCATTTCGGCATCCCCCCCTCGATCGGCCGGCCGCCCAGCATGCGGCTGCCGAACACCGCATCGCACTCGCCGCGCAGCAGCGGCCCGACCAGGGCCGGGATGGCGCGCGGGTCGTACTGGTGGTCGGGGTGGACCATGACGCAGAGGTCCGCGCCGCGCGCCAGGGCCTCGCGGTAGCAGGTCTTCTGGTTGCCGCCGTAGCCCCGGTTTTTGGGATGGACCACGACGTGGAGGCCGAGCCGCCGGGCCACCTCGACGGTGCGGTCGCGGCTCGCGTCGTCGACCACCACGACGTCGTCGAACCAGCCGGATGGCAGGTCGCGCCAGGTGCGCTCCAAAGTCTTCTCGGCGTTGTAGGCCGGCATCACCACGCAGATCTTCTGGCTGCGGGGCGGGGCGGGCGGGGTGTCGGGAGCGGGATCGGTCATGCAGGACGTCTCAGGGGTCTGGCGTCTGGCGAGTCGCGGATTTTAATATCATCGGACCGATCGTGGCTGAACGAGAGACCTTTTCGTATCCGGCGCGCCGGCTGGACCGGCTCCTCGGGATCGCGGGCCGGTTGGAGCGCGCCGTCCGCGCCCTGCCCCGGCTGCGCCCGGCGCTGCTGCGGCAATGGCGTCGCGGGCGGCGGGCGGCGCGCCCGACGCGGCAGGCCATCGTCCCGTCCACGGCGGCGTCCGGCTCCCCCATCCTCTATCTGCCGGCCGTCGCCTGGCACTACCGGTTCCAGCGTCCCCAGCAGCTCGCCCTCGCCCTGGCCCGCGCCGGCCACCCGGTGCTCTACGTGGACGGCTTCCTGCGCTCCCGCCTGCTGCCGGACCGCGCCGTCCTGGAGTCCCACGGCGACCTCCGCGTGCTGCGGGTGCGGGTGCCGGGGCGCCCTGATCCCTACCGGGAGATCCTCGGCGAAGAGGCCGCGTCCCAACTGGCCGGCGTGCTGCTCGCCGGGCTCGGCGACCGCAAGCCGGCGATGATCCTGGTCCAGCTCCCCTTCTGGGCGGCGCTGGGAAGAGAGCTCGCCCGCCGCACCGGCGCCCCGCTGCTCTACGACCGCATCGATCTCCACACCGGCTTCCCCGGCGTGCCCGCCGCCCTCGCCGCGACCGAGGAGGCCCTGATGCGGGAGGCCGACCTGGTGGTCGCCACCGCCGGCCTGCTCGCCGAGGAGCCCCGGCGCCTGGGCGCTCGGGTGCTGCTGCTGCCCAACGCGGTGGAGCTGGCGGCCTTCTCACCTGGGAAAAGGGATGCCAGGGACAGCGACGACGGGCTGGGCTTCACCGTGGGCTACGTCGGCGCGCTCGGCCCCTGGTTCGACGCCGGGGCCCTGCGGGCGGCGGCGGAGGCGCACCCGGCCTGGCGCTTCCGCCTCGCCGGCCGGATCGAGAGCCCCGAGGTCGAGGAGCTGGGCCGGCTGCCCAACGTCGAAACCCTCGGGGAGATCCCCTTGTCCGAGGTGCCCGGCTTCCTCGCCGGCCTCGACGTCGCCCTGGTCCCCTTCCGCGACCTGCCGCTCACCCGGGCGGTCGATCCGGTCAAGCTCTACGCGGCGCTCGCCATGGGGCTGCCGGTGGTCGCCCGGCGCCTGCCCGAGACCGCGCGCTGGCGCGAGCCCGCCGTCTTCCTCTACGGATCCGAAAAGGAATTCATCGCCCAGGTGGAACGCGCTCTGGCGGCCCGGGGTC
>DATAHG010000445.1:0-6470 GCA_036263295.1 Thermoanaerobaculia bacterium
GGCACGCCGCGTGCCCACGCCTCCAGGATCTTCATCCGCACCCCGGAGGCGATCCGCAAGGGGACGAGAAGCACGGACCCTGTCGCGAAGGCCTGGGCGCTGTCCTCCGGGGAAGAGTGGGCGGTCACCCCCGCTGGAGACATCCCTGGATCGAGACCTGCCCCATAGAGGTGAAGGGTGGCTTCTGGCAGAGCGGAGCGGACGGCGGGCCAGATCTCCTGGAGCAGCCAGGCGTGGGAATCCTCGTTGGGGAGCCACCCCCGGCTCCCCAGGACCACGACGGCCGGATCCCCCGGTAGAGGCGACGCGAGCGTCCCTGCGACGGCTGGAAAAGGAGCCCGCACGACCTGGATCCGCCCTTCCGCCCCGGCACCGCCCAGCTCGCGCAGTCGGGTGGCGTCCTCGGTGGAAAGCGCCAGGGTGACCACCGCCCGGCGGGTGCCCTCCCCCTCGCGGCAGGCAAGACGGCGAGCCTCCCAGCCGAGGGCTCTCCCCCGGATCCCGCCGGACCGCCGCGCGACCTCCCGCCATAGATCACTCTCCACGTTCTGAGCCCGCAGGATGATCGGGACGCCGTGCCTCCGGGCGGGCTCGGCCTGCGCCAGCGCCTGGAGCTGCTCGACGTGGACGGCGTCGAAACGCCGCGTGGCGAGTAGATGAGCCGCCTCCCGCCGGACCGCCGGAAGGGTATGACGGGCGATCGAAAGCGGAGCGTTTGTCAGGGCCGAGCGCAGAAGGGCGGCCGGCACCGGAGCCGGCCCGGCGGGGACGAGACGGGGCTCGCACCACGGGGCCAGGGCGGCGGCCACCTCGGCGAGGTCGAAGCGGGCAGGCTCGACCGGCGCCACCAGCGTCAGGCGGGCCCCGGCACCGGCCAGGGCTTCGAGCGTGTGGAGAAGCAGGAGACGGCCGCCGTCAATCGGAGGCCAGGGAGCCTTGGTGGCGAGGAGGAGCAGGTTCACCGAACAGAATTTTTCGCGAGTTGAGGTGGATCTGCGTGATTTGGGGAGCGAATTCCGTCATTCCTCTCCATGTTAACCAAAACCATCTCCGCCACCCCCTGGGGCATCGAAGCCCGCCCGGTCCAGGTCGAAGTCGACGTCAACCACGGTCTGCCGCAGGTCCAGATTGTCGGTCTGGCCGACGCCGCCGTCCGCGAAAGCCGCGAGCGCGTGCGCGCGGCGATCAAGAACTGTGGATTCGACCTCCCGCCGAAGTCCATCCTCATCAACCTGGCTCCCGCCGACCTCCGCAAGGACGGCAACCACCTCGATCTCGCCATCGCCATGGCCCTCCTGGCCTCCTATGGACACCTGCCGGAGAAGGTGCTCGCCGGCCGCCTGTTCTGCGGCGAGCTCGGCCTTGACGGAGCCATCCGCTCCGTCCGGGGAGGCCTCGCCATCGCCGACCTCGGCCAGCGGCTGGGTGTCCAGGAGGTCCTCCTCCCCCTGCCCAATGCGCCGGAGGCCTCCGCCCTCGGCGCCGTTCCCATCATCCCCCTGCGCAGCCTCGCCGAGGCGGTCGAGCACCTGCTCGGCCAGAACACCCTGCCGGCCATCGCTCCCACCGCCCTCGCGGGTGACTTCGGGGAGTCCGTTCCGGACCTCTCCGAGGTGCGCGGCCAGGAGATGGCCAAGCGGGCCTTGGAGGTGGCGGCGGCCGGCGGCCACAACCTCCTCTACCTGGGACCTCCCGGCTCGGGCAAGACCATGATCGCCCGGCGCCTGCCCGGTCTCCTGCCGCCGCTCACCCTGCACGAGGCGATCGCCGTCACCAAGATCCACTCGCTGGTCGCCGAGGAGCCGCCGGGGGGCCTGATCTACCGCCGCCCCTTCCGCAGCCCGCACACCGGAACCAGCTCGGCCGGCATGATCGGCGGCGGCAGCATCCCGCGCCCCGGCGAGGCCAGCCTGGCCCACAACGGCGTCCTCTTCCTCGACGAGCTGCCAGAGTTCCGGCGCGACACCCTGGAGACCCTGCGCCAGCCTCTGGAGGAAGGGCTGGTCAGCGTCGTCCGGACCCGCGCCCGCTTTCAGTTCCCGGCCCGGTTCGCCCTGCTCGCCGCGATGAATCCGTGTCCGTGCGGGCATCTGGGAGATCCGCGATACGACTGCCGGTGCCCTCTGCCGCTGATCGAACGATACCGCAGTCGTGTCTCCGGTCCCCTGCTCGACCGGATCGACCTGCATGTCGAGGTGCCGGCCGTGACTCTCAAGGAGCTGCGCGCCACGGCCGGCGAGCGGACCGAGACCGTGGCCGCCCGGGTGGCAGCCGCCCGCGCCGTCCAGCTCGCGCGCTTCGGCGCCGGTATCTCGACGCCGATCAACGCCGCCATGGGACCGGAAGAGCTGCGCCGGCACTGCCCCCTGGATCCGGCCGGCCGGACCCTGCTCGACGCCGCCTTCGAAAAACTCGGCCTGTCCGCCCGCGCCCTCGACCGCATCCTCAAGGTCGCCCGAACCATCGCCGACCTCGCCGGCAGCGACTCCATCCGGACCAGCCACCTGGCCGAGGCGATCCAGTACCGCAGCCTCGATCGCCGGGTCACCGATTGAAGCCCAATCAAGGAGAAAACTCTTGACGAACGTTAACAAGGAAGTTAACATGCGCTTCATCCAACTCGCCAAGGGCCTCTGGGAGGTCCTGGCGTATCTGGACCACCGCGGACGCTGCCAGGTGCTCGACCACCTCGCGTCCCTGGGAGCCAACTTTCAAGGAGCGCGGGACAAGATGGTGCGACTTCTCTGCTCCCAGATCCCCCTGCAGGGGCCTCCCATGCAGAACGCCCGGATCTGCAAGTGCCTGGGCGGGAGCATCTACGAGCTGCGGGGCCAGCACCGTGGGCAGAAGCTACGGGTCGTGTTCTTCTACGACGACAACCGCAAGGTGATCTGCACCAACGCGTTCTCGAAAGCCGAGACCACACCCCAGAACGAGCTGCGCGTTGCGCGCGAGCTACGGGAGCAGTACCTGAGAGTGAAGTTCCGCAAAGAGCTGCAGATCCTCACGAGGAGGGAGCATGACGTCTGAAAAGTACCTCGATCTCTGGCAAGGGATGGTCGAGCAGTCCGAGACCTCGATCCACTACTGGATGCACGGTCCGGTCGTGGAGCTCACCGAGGACCTGAGCCGCCGGATGAAGGAGCAGAAGATCTCGCGCGCCGAGCTGGCCCGGCGGATGGGCACCTCGCGGGCCTACATCACCAAGCTGCTGAGCGGCGACGCCAACTTCACGCTGCAGACGATGGTCAAGCTGGCCCTCGCGGTCGGCGGGGTGCTCCACCTTCACATCAGCGACAAGGACGTCGCGACCCGCTGGCAGGACCGGTCCCTCAACAGCCCGCTGGAGGAGGCCGAGGAGGCCAATGCCGAAGAGGGCTCAACCCAGGAGGCGGAGCCTAAACAGCGGAAGAAGGCGCGCGGCTCCGCGGCCCTTTAGACCTGTTCCACACGCCGGCAGCCACTCTGCCCGGCTGCCGGCCTGCGGACAGGCAATGAAAAAATTACCATCTCTCTGCCTCAAAACACGGCCCTGCCATGCTGATTCAACATATTTTACTGACTACTTGACATCTCCTTTCCGGCCATTACAATACGCATCACGAACGGTTGGTCCTGTTGTAAAAGCCTTCAGAGTCTCCGCCGAACGGATGGCGGAATGCGGTTCGAACCGCGGCTCTGGCGGGGGATTCTTTTTTCTAAGAGCACAGCATGCCGAGACCCCACCACACCGTCATCTTCGTCCCTCACGCCCACGCCAGGCTGCGCAAGTGGCGGGTGACCAACCTGCACATCGGGCTCGCGGCCAGTCTCCTCCTCCTCTTTGCCCTTCTCGCCGGCTTTTTTACCTGGTCCTACTTCAACACGAGCGTAAGCCCGGTGGAGATCGCCCGGCTGCGCGACGAGAATCAGAACCTGCGCCAGGCCAACCTCGGCTTCGAGAGCAGCATCCGCTCCCTCCAGAGCCAGCTCTCCGATTACGAGGATCGCACGCGCCAGCTCGCGATCGTGGCCGGCGTTGACAGCCTGAGCGGTGGGACCGAGGGTGGCGTCGGTGGCGGAGCTCCTCTGGAGGATGGCGACGAGGCTCCCGACGAGATGCCGCCGGTCGATCAGATGACGGATCGCGCCGCCCGGCTCGATCAGACTCTGGACGCGGTGCAGGACAAGCTCCAGGAACGCCTGCTGTGGATCTCCTCCACCCCGGCCATCGCTCCGGTCAAGGGGATTCTCACCAGCGGCTTCGGCTTCCGCAGCGATCCGATGACCCACGGCCGGGGCGTCCACCAGGGCGTGGACATCGCCGCCGCCTCGGGCCAGCCGGTCCGGGCGAGCGCCGACGGAATCGTCATGCGGGCGGATGACACCGGCGGCTACGGCAAGGCCGTCTTCCTTGCCCACGGCTTCGGCGTCACGACCCGCTACGGGCACCTCTCCCGCCTCGAAGTCCGCCCCGGCCAACGCGTCAAGCGCGGCGACGTCATCGGCCGGGTCGGCAGCACCGGACGCTCCACCGGGCCCCACCTCCACTACGAGGTCCGGATCGACGGCGAGGCCGTCAACCCGCTCGCCTACATCCTCGACGACACCGAGGTCGGCCCGTAGGCACCCTCTTCCGGGCCGGCCGCCGCTTCGGCGCCCGCCCGGAATCTTCTGCTAGACTTCCGGGTTGTAAGCACTTGCGCGTGGCGAGTCTCCACGCTTCCCCCAGACATTTGTGAGACCTCGATGATCAATACCCTGCTCACCAAGATTTTCGGCAGTCAGCACGAGCGCGACGTCAAGAAAATACAGCCGATCGTGGCGGCCATCAACGAGATGGAGCCCCAGATCAAAGCGCTCTCCGACGACGGGCTGCGGGCCAAGACGGTGGAGTTTCGCACCCAGCTCGACCAGGGGGCTCCCCTCGACGACCTTCTGATCCCCGCCTTCGCGGTCGCCCGCGAGGGCGCCTGGCGGACGGTCCATATGCGCCCGTTCGACGTGCAGCTCATGGGCGGCACAGTGCTCCATCGAGGCCGCATCGCCGAAATGAAGACCGGCGAGGGCAAGACGCTGGTCGGCACCCTCCCCACTTACCTGAACGCCCTCGAAGGCAAGGGCGTCCACGTGGTCACGGTCAACGATTATCTCGCCCGCCGGGATGCCGATTGGATGGGGCAGATCTACCGCTTCCTGGGGCTATCCGTCGGCGTCGTCCAGCACGAGCTGACCGACGCCGAGCGCAAGCGGGCCTACGCCTCCGATGTCACCTACGGCACCAACAACGAGCTCGGCTTCGACTACCTGCGCGACAACATGAAGTTCGACCTGGAGTCGATGGTTCAGCGCGGCCACCACTACGCGATCGTCGACGAGGTGGACTCGATCCTCATCGACGAGGCCCGTACGCCGCTCATCATCTCCGGTCCCTCGGAAGAGTCGGTGGACAAGTACTATCGGATCGACCGGATCATCCCGCGCCTGGTCAAGGGCGAGGAGATCGACGAGGGGGACGGCCGCAAATCGACGACCGGCGACTTCGTGGTCGACGAGAAGGGGCAGTCGGTGAGCCTCACCGACGAAGGGGTCGAGAAGGTCGAGCAGCTCCTCGGCGTGCGCAACCTCTACGACCCCGAGAACATGGAGGTCCTCCACGGAGTCAACCAGGGGCTGCGCGCCCACCACCTCTACCAGCGCGACGTCGAGTACCTGATCCACGAGGGCAAGGTGGTGATCGTCGACGAGTTCACCGGCCGCATGATGCAGGGCCGGCGCTGGTCGGACGGGCTGCACCAGGCGGTCGAGGCCAAGGAGGGGGTCAAGATCGAGCGCGAGAACCAGACGCTCGCCACGATCACCTTCCAGAACTACTTCCGGATGTACAAGAAGCTCGCCGGCATGACCGGCACGGCCGACACCGAGGCCGGCGAGTTCGCCCAGATCTACAACCTCGACGTGACGGTCATCCCGACCAACCGGTCGATGATCCGCGACGACCGCGCCGATCTCGTCTACCGCACCGCCGACGAGAAGTGGAAGGCCGTGGTGGAGGAGATCCGCGACTGCCACCAGCGCGGGCAGCCGGTGCTGGTGGGCACGGTCTCGATCGAGAAGAGCGAGATGATCTCGAAGCTGCTGAACCGGCCGCCCAAGGTTCCCCACGTCGTGCTGAACGCCAAGTACCACGAGCGGGAGGCCTCGATCGTGGCCCAGGCCGGCCGTAAGGGCGCCGTGACCATCGCGACCAACATGGCCGGCCGCGGCACCGACATCGTGCTCGGCGGCAGCCCCGAGGGGCTCGCCCGCTCGGAGGCCAGCCCCGAGACCGAGCCGGAGGCCCACCAGGAGGCGCTCGAGCGCTATCAGCGCACCTGCGCCGCCGAGCGCGAGGAGGTCCTCCAGGCCGGCGGCCTGCACATCCTCGGCACCGAGCGGCACGAGTCGCGGCGCATCGACAACCAGCTCCGCGGCCGTTCCGGCCGCCAGGG
>DATAHG010000446.1:0-4664 GCA_036263295.1 Thermoanaerobaculia bacterium
ATCGGGGGCAGACCCTCCGGGCAGTACGAGCGCGACTCGAAGTAGCCGTAACCGAATTGGGTATAGGCCTCCCCTCCGGCGGATCCGCAGAGAGCCGCGAAATCCGCGCAACAGCCTTCGTCGGTCGACCAGTACGGCCCGGCGGTCGCGCCGCTCCAGCAATGGATCCGGCACAGCCCCTGCTCGGTCGAAGCGGTGGCGAGAGTCGTGACGGACAGCACAGCGGCGAGGGTGAGAAGACGAACAAGGCTCCTCTTCATAGGCTCCTCCATGAGTTCTCTTTGCCCGTGAGATCGCGGGAGAGACATTGAGATTATGCTATACTTTCGCAGATTCCAGAGCTGTTCCAGGCCCTGGCACATTGAAGGAGGCTGTGATGAGACGAAAGGTCGTTTCGAGCCTGCTCCTCTTGGGCGCCGTCGCATTCGCGCCCATCTTTCCACTCTACGCCGCGGACACGGCACCCACTCCCGCCGTCGAGAGCCCCTCTCCGCAGGTAGACTCCGCCGCGCCGGCCGCGGAGAGCACCCCTCCGGTAGCGTCGGAGCTCCCGGCTGGAGATCTCTTCGCTCCAAAACCTCACGCCGTCTGTCTGAGCGGCTGGTGCTCCAGCAACACGCAGTGCGTCAAGTGGTACGGGACTGGCTCGACTTGCACGGTGGCATCTGGAGCCACCTGCGGTCATTGCAATCTATAGCGAGAGCCGGGGCTCGCCCGTCCCCGGGCGAGCCTTCCCTGCAGGCTACCCTCCCACCAGCGGCATCAGCTTCAGAAACGACACCACCGTCTCCGGCGTCACCCGGATCTCCTCCTCCAGCCTCTCGATCTGGCGGTCGTCCACCAGGAGGATGAACCCGTTGCGCTCGAAGGCTTCGAGAGCGGTGCGGGCCTGCTCGTTCCAGTCGAGCTTGCGGGGCGCGCTAAAGCGGAAGCCGTTCAGATCCCGTTCCGTGTCGGTCGGCTGAACCAGACCCTGGAAACGCGGCGTGAGGGTCTGGTTGTGGAGCTTCACCTCTTCGAACACACGAGCCCGGATCAGCTCGCGCGCGGTGATGGTCGGCTCCGGCAGGTCGAGGGTCACCCCGGCCGTGCGGTCCCCCGAAGTGGTCTCGTCATAGACGGTCAGCATGGTCGCCATCCGCTTCTCCTCCTGGCTTCTGGTGGATGCTCGCTCCATTCTACCCGTGCTAGGCTTGCAGGAACCAGCCCATTGCGAGACCGAGGGATCGATGAGCCCGTTCCTGGATTTCGTCCGCCGTCTGCTAGGCCAGACCGCCACGCCGGCCCCGGTGCCGTCTGCCCCCGCGACCGTGGCGCCTGCGCCTCCTTTCTTCTCGTTGATCGATCAGCTCGTCCGGGAGGTCCGTCCCACGGTTCCCGAACACAATTATTTTCAACAGGCCGAGGTCCACCCCTTTCCCACCTGGCAGGAGATCGTCCAACTCGACCGCGCCGACCAAACCGACCTGGCGCTGGAGGTCCTCCGCCGGATTCTCGACGATCTCACCCAGGAGGCCTTGCGCAGGCGCACCCGGTCTCCCTTTGAGTTTTCCGGCGACATCCGCCGGCGCCGGGTCCTGGTCAGCCTGCTCTCCGCCCTGTTGCGCCGGACCCTGTCGTTCGACCGCGCGCGAATCCTCGCCCTCGCCGAGGCGGCCGGACGCCTGCAAGGCCACCTCTGGCAGGTGCCCCCCACCCCTTTCTTCGGCGCTTTTGAGGACTATGTCGGAAAGGGGCGGATCGACGACGAGCTGCGAACAGCCCTGCAGCCGTTCGCCGAAGCCCTCCGCGGGATGACCGACGGCGCCGACCGGCGGAAGCTGCTCCAGCGCCTCGAAAACCTTTTCGGAGACAACCCGGCGGACGACGATCGATTTCTGCCTTACAGCGGCGAGGCCTGGACCGACTTCCTCCTCGCCCGGTTCCAGGCCTTGCCACGGGCGGTCACCCTGCTCTGGCGCGATCTCCTCCGCCATCTCCGGACCGCCACCACCGCGAAGCCGTCCGAGAAATGGCTTCGGACCGCTGTAGAGAGGGTCAACCATGCCGGCGTCGAGGACTTTCGGAGCATCGCCGCCGGAGTCCTTTCCCGGATCGGCCAGCCGCGCAGCCGGCCCGCCCTGACCGATTCGCGCGCCGCGGCGGAGCCGACCCTGATCGGGGAGGCCGATGCCGACCTGCTGCGCGGGCTGATCTGGGCCGCCGGCCGGGTGGCGGACCGCGAGCTGGTCGCCGCGCTCGGCCAGGCCGCCGACGTCTGCTTCAAAAAGATCGAGGGGATCGGCCCCCGCAGCCCCAAGATCGGCAACGCCTGTCTGCAGGCGCTCTCCCACGCGCCGGATCCGACCGCGATCGCCCAGATCAGCCGGCTCAAGACCCGGGCCCGCCACGCGTCCACGCGCAAACAGGTCGAGCAGGCGATCGGCGACGCGGCACGCCGGCAGGGAGTTACCGCCGAGGAGTTGGAAGAGAGGGGGGTGCCCGACTTCGGGATGCAGGAGGTGGGAATCCGCCGCCAGACGCTGGGCGACTTTACCGCGGAAATCCTTGCGAACGGCCCCGGAGATGTCACGCTGCACTGGCTGCGCGCCGACGGATCGCCCCAGAAGTCCGTGCCCGCGACCGTGCGGGCGGAGCATGCGGCCGAGATCAAGGCGCTTCAGCGGGTGGTCAAGGAGATCGACGGGATCTTCGCCGGCCAGCGCGACCGGATCGAGCGCCTTTATCTGGCATCCCGGGATTGGGACCTCGCCGCCTGGCGCGAGCTTTATCTCAATCACCCGCTGGTCGGAGCCCTCGCCCGGCGGCTGATCTGGCGCTTCGGAGAAGACCGTCTGGGCATCTGGCACGACGGCGAGATCGTGGACGCTGCCGGCACCCCGCTCGCGGGGCTCGACGACACGGCACGCGTCGCGCTCTGGCATCCTCTTGAATCGCCGGCACAGACCGTGCGCGCCTGGCGCGATAGGCTGGAACGAAATCAAATCACCCAGCCGTTCAAACAGGCGCACCGGGAGATCTATATCCTTACCGATGCCGAGCTTCGTACCGAAACCTATTCCAACCGCTTCGCCGCGCACATCCTCAAACAGCACCAGTTCGCCGCCCTCTGCCAGCAACGCGGCTGGCGCTACACCCTGCAAGGCCAGTGGGATTCTCACAACATTCCCCACCGCCTCCTGCCGGAGCACGGCCTGCGGGTCGAGCTCTGGGCCGAGCCGGACTTTGAAGGCGAAGCCTCGGACATGGGCATCTTCCTGTACATCTCGACCGATCAGGTGCGCTTCTGCGATCTGGCCGGCACGCCGCAGCGCCTGGATCAAATCCCCGCGCGGCTCTTCTCCGAGCTGATGCGGGACGTCGATCTCTTCGTCGGCGTCGCGAGTGTGGGCAACGACCCGAGCTGGATGGACGGCGGCGACCGCCCGGGCTCCGCCTACTGGCATGAGTACTCCTTCGGCGCCATCACGGCCTCGGCGCAGATCCGCCACGACGTGCTGGAACGCCTGGTGCCGCGCCTCAAGATCGCGTCCCGCTGCGCCCTGACCGATCGCTTTCTGGTCGTGCGCGGCGACCTCCGCACATACAGGATCCATCTCGGGAGCGGCAACATCCTGATGGAGCCGAACGATCAATACCTCTGCATCGTCCGGGATTATTCACAACCCTCTCGAAACGCCGAGAAGATGGTCCTCCCTTTCGAAGGAGACACCACTCTCAGCCTGATCCTGAGCAAGGCGTTTCTCCTCGCCGACGACACGGGGATCACGGACACCACCATCCTGCGCCAGATCCGGAGCTGAGGAGACGCCGGAGGGGCGAGAGTCACCCATGACAAAACTGATGCACGAGCTGCTCGACGATTTCGTCTGCCAGGGTCAGGCCGCGGTGCCGGCGGGCCGCCGTCTTGGCAAGGTCGCTGTCGAGGTCCTTCCTGCCGGGAAGGCCATCTTGAAGCTGGAGCGCGAGACGCAGGCCGATCTCGCGATCGAGGTCCTGCTGCGGCTGGCCGCGACCATCCGCCGGGGCACCGCAACCGCGGACGACCACAACTACCGCCAGCTCCACAAGATCCTTGCCCAAGCCCTCTTCCGCAAGAAACTGTCATTCGATCATCCCGGCATCCTCCGTCTCGCCGAGGCAGCCACGACGTTCAAAAAGCATTATCTCTGGCAGATGCCGGTCGGCCTGGTGATCGGTCAATTCGAATCCTATGTGGAGCGCAATCAGCTTCCGGCGGACCTGCGATCGGCGCTGACGCCGCTGGCCGAGACCGTCCGCGACCTGGTCCGGCTGGAAAGCCCGGATCAGCGCAAGCTGCTTCACCGCCTCGAAGACCTGCTGGCGGAGGTCAAGGAGGATGATTCCCCTCTGCCCGCTCCCGGCGAGGCCTGGGCGGACAGCCTGCTGGCCTGGCTGAGCGCCCTTCCAGCCTCTGCGGCGAGCTCCTGGCACCACCTCCTCGCCCACTGCCGAAGGGCGACTTCCGCCCAGCCGCCCGAGAAGTGGCTCCGCACCGCCGAAGAGATCGTCGAAAAAATCGGCACAGAAGAGTTCCGGCTCCTCGCCGGCCGGATCCTCTCCCGGATCGGCGAGCCGCGCAGCCGGCCTCCCCGGGATGACCCGCACGCCGAGCCGACCTTGATCGGGGAGGCCGACTCCGA
>DATAHG010000447.1:0-1999 GCA_036263295.1 Thermoanaerobaculia bacterium
TGCCGTCAATCGAGACGGGCGGTGCGTCGCCGGCCGGATCCAGGCGCCGCACCTCGAAGGTTTTTTCTTCGAAACCGAGAGGGCCACGGTGGCGGCGCAAGGCCTGGGGCACGCCGCTCTGGCTGCAGGCGCCGAGGCGGAAGGCTTCCAGCGTGGCCTGCCAGAGCGTGCAGGGATTGTCCACCAGACCGAAGAGAGTCAGGACCCCTTGCCGCGAGCCCGGCCGGGAGGCACGCAGCCAGAGCGCCCGGTTCCGCGGCAGGGAGGTGCCGCTCTTTTCCAGAGCCCTGAAATCGAGATGATCCTCGACCATGTTCCGCACGCCCGCCTTGCTGCTATTCCTTACATATAGGGGATTCTTGCAATCTCCCTGGCCTCGAAGGTCAGGCCGGTGATCGCTGTTGCAATCCTGGAGAATCTGAAGCGTTACCACCTGCCCTTGCGGGATGCCGCCGACGTCGATCTGCATCGGCTGGTCGGCGTTCTGGATGGCGTTCGGATCGACCTCGACCCAGGCCGGTGGCCCCGGGTCAGGCGCGGTGACTGCACCGATCAAAAGGGAGGCGCCGAGGATCAAAAGCACGCGCGGCATGAAGCGTCTCCTTTAGAGGCAACGGCTGTTGACGGTCTGGGATGTCAGAGCCTGGCTGAGGCAGCCCTGGCCGATCGCCTCGACATCTTTTGGGGTTTTGAAACCGCCGCCGCCGGGGCAGCCGCTCCCCCAGAGGAGCAAGACGGTGCCTTCGGTCGCTTCCCCTGAGACGTTGTAGGCGCAGCAGGAGCCCGCCGCGAGCGCCTGGCCGAGCGCCGGATCGCAGCCGGGCAGATCAGTCCTTACCGTCACGGGTGGATAGAGCACACCCCAGGTGCTGTAGGCGTGAGCCGCTGGCACCAGGCGGAGAAAAAACAGCAGGAGAGCTGCGTGGACAGCCACGAGGCCCCACCGCGCCCACGACGCCCGCGGCCCGAGCCCCTGGCTCCGTGTCGCCATCCAGGCCCCGCCGCCGGCTGCCAGAAGAAGAAAGCCGAGGATGCCGCCCAAACCCTGCCGCCGTCCTTCGTTCCTTGGTGTGTCATTGATCAGCCAGGTGCAAGTCTCGAACGCCGCGCTCACGTCCCATCGCCGGCTGAGTTGCTCCTCACAAGCCAGGCCGCGGCCCGGACCGGGGGTCTCCAGGCCCGTATGGACCGCCGCCGAGTACAACCAGGCGCCTGCGATGAGCACACCGGCGCTGAACGCAAGCGGGAGGAGCGCCCCCGTCCCCCGGTGCTCCCGACGGCGGAACCATGCACCGGCGAGGAGAGCCGCGGCCAGGAGGAGGCTGGCGATCGCGCACCCGCGTAGCACCGGGTGGGGCGCGGCCAGCGAGGCCATGGCCCGCCAGGGCAGGCACCAGAGCGATTGGACGCCGGTCAGCACGAGATCGGACTTCGAGTAGGAGAGCGGCGGAAGCCCGATCAGCCCTTCGCGGGCACGCTCCGTCACCAGGCCCAGGATGCCCAGACCGGCGACGAGCGCCAGGAGGAGAGCACCGGCGGCGGCGATCGCCTCGAAAGGTTTTCGCCGCGCCCAGTCGAGCCGCGAGGGCTTGAGATCAGGGCTCTCCGCCCGGGCCAGCTCGATCGGCTTCCTGGCGGCGGCAGGGGCGGGAACTTTCCGGTCTCCAACCGGGCCCGGGATCGTCGGCAGGCCGGCCAGTACCTCATCGAGCGCGACGCGGATATGGCTCATCGACGGGCGCAGGTGGACGTCCTTCGCCAGGCACCCGCGCAACAGGTCCACGACCGGAGCCGGAAGCTCCGCCGGGAGCTCGCTCCACGGCGTTTCAACGTCGAGAATGGCGCGGACGAGCTCGGTCCGGGAGCTCCCGGTGAAGGCAGGCTTGCCAGTGACCAGCTCGAAAAGCACGCAACCGAAAGCCCAGACGTCGGTACGCCAGTCGGTCTCGAGCCCGCACCACTGTTCGGGGCTCATGTAGGGCGCCGTCCCGAGGACTCC
>DATAHG010000448.1:0-1863 GCA_036263295.1 Thermoanaerobaculia bacterium
GTGGTCTCGGAGATCTCGTTCTCGTGGCGGGCGATCAGGACTCCGTCCCGGGTCGAGACCAGGTCCGGCTCGATGAAGTCCGCTCCCTGCTCGATCGCCAGCTCGTAGGCGGCGAGCGTATGCTCCGGGCGGTAGCCGCTCGCGCCGCGGTGGGCGATGATCAGGGGCGAGGGGAAGACGGCGGCGCTCATCGGTAACCCTTGGGGCGACCGGAGCGTACCAGGGAAATGGAACGAAGGGATTGACGACAGTTGTAGTCATATGTATTCTGACTACAGTTGTCGTCAACGAGGAGATCGTAGAGACACCATGACACTCGGCAAATCGATCGGAGAACAGGAGCTGGCCCTGCTGCGGTACGTCGCCGAGCAGGGCGCGGTGACCGTGGGGCAGGCGGCGGAAGGGTTCGGGGCGCCCCGCGGGCTGGCGCGTTCGACGGTCCTCACCATGATGGAGCGGCTGCGCGGCAAGGGTCACCTGGATCGCCAGCCGGTCGAGGGGGTGTTCCACTACTCCTCGCCGGTCGGCCCGGGCGACCTGATGCGCAACGCCGTGCGCTCCTTCGTGGAGAAGACACTGTCGGGCTCGGTGTCGCCGTTCGTGAGCTACCTGGCGGAGGACGCCGAGGTGTCGAAAGACGAGCTGGACGAGCTCCAGCGCCTGGTGGACCGTCTGCGGTCGCGCCAGCAGGAGGAGTGAGATGGGCGATCTGGCGAGCATGGCGGGAGCGATCCTCGAAGGTCTCGGGCGGGCCTCGCTCGAAGGGGCGGTGTTCGCGCTGGCGGTCTGGGGGCTCTGCAAGGCATTCCCCCGTCTGCCGGCAGCCCTGCGCTGCTGGCTCTGGTGGGCGGTGTGCGTCCGGTTCCTGCTGGTCCTGGTGGGAGTCCAGCCGGTCGCTCTGGCCCTCCTGCCGGCGCCCAAGGAGGCTCCGGGGGCCCCGGCCGTAATGATCCTCCAGGCGCCTCTCAGCTCTCCCGCTCCGCTCCTGCCCGCGACCGGGCCGGAGCCGGCCTTCCGGATGGCGGACGCCCTGCGCTGGGAAGGCGGCCTGCTGGCCGGTCTCTGGCTGGCCGGCGCGCTCGCCCTGCTGATCGGCACCGCCGGCCAGCTCCGGGAGGCGCGGCGGATCCTCCGGCGGTCGTTGCCGTTGCGCGAAGGGGGGCTGGTCGCCCTCTTCGCGGACCTCGGCGGCCGGCTGGGGGTGAGGCGGTCCGAGCTGCGGCTTTCGGAGGACATCCGGACGCCCCAGGTGATCGGGTTGTGGAAGCCCCGGGTGCTGCTGCCGCACCCGGGCGCCGGGCGGCTCTCCCGCTTCGAGTTGACGATGACGCTCTGCCACGAGCTGCTGCACGTGCGCCGGCTGGATCTCTGGCTGGGATGGCTGCCGGCGCTGGCGCAGCGGTTGTTTTTCTTCCACCCCCTGGCCCGTCTGGCGGCCCGCGAGTATGCGCTGGCGCGGGAAGCCGCCTGCGACGCCGGGGTCCTCCGTTGGCTGGGCGCGGCTCCCGCGGCGTATGGCGACCTCCTCCTCCGTCTGGGGGTGGTGCCGCGGGGGACGGCCCTGGCGGCCGCCGGAGCGTCACCCTCGTTCCAGAACCTGAAAAGGAGACTCGAGATGCTCCAGAATCTTTCCGATACCGCTCCGTCCTCCCGCGTCCGCTGGACCCGGTGGGGCTTGTGGACCCTGGCCGGGGCCGTCGCGCTGGCCGCCCTCGTCCCCGTCCGCATCACCGCCGCCGAGGCCGAGGAGAAGGCGGCCGAGCCGGTGCCCGCCGTCGAAGCCGTCCCGGCCGTTCCGGCGGTCGCCGCCACCCCGGCCGTCTACACTCCCGGGGCGCTTCCGCCTCCCGTCATCGTCGCCCG
>DATAHG010000449.1:0-2405 GCA_036263295.1 Thermoanaerobaculia bacterium
AAGGGGCGGCAGTCACGTAGTGCTCTCCGTCCAGGATCTCGTGGCGGCGACCATCCTCCGGGAAGAGGAGATAGTCGTGATAGGTGAGCCGGACGGAGCGTTCGTGAAGAGCCATACCTGTCCCCCAACCTCCCGAGTCTAACACGCCCATTTTTCCTCTATCGTGAAGTGCACCGTAGGGGCGTGATAAATCACGCCCCTACGACTGCTGCGAACCTGTCTCGCAGCAGTCGTAGGGGCGCAATTCATTGCGCCCGAACGGTGCGCTTGGCGAATTGAGCCACTACCGACAAGACCGAACCGTTGAGGTTTTTCAAGAAGCTCACGGTCGAACACCTGTTGCCCTGCCTCAGGGTTGAAACAGTCGCCCGAACGTTTCGGCGCCCGCCACCACCCTCTCCATCTCGGTCAGCATCGGACTGAGCCGGTCCCGCAACCAGCACCCCAGGGTGGAGTGGAGCAGGGTGGCGGGGTCCGGCTTGTCGGCGAGGTCTTCTTCGGTGGGATCCGGGAGGAGCGGGGTGAGCGTCTGCTGAAGCAGGATCAGCCGGGTCTCCAGGTCCTGGAGCTCGGATCTCATGGCGAGAAGCTGGAGGCGCACGAAGTCAACTTTTTCACGGTCAAATGCGCTCATCGGCGGCCTCCCCGCTTTCTCGGCTGAGCCGGGTCTTGGGTCAGCCGCCGGCAAAAGGTGATTTCGTTGTGGCTGAGGCCGGCGGCGGTCAGGGTTTCGTCGCTGGCCTGCCGGAGGTCGTCGTCGGTCCGGATGCCGGCCTCTCCGAGCTTGTGGGCCAGGGGGCGTTTGCAGCCGCGCTGTTGCCACAGTTTGGCGAGGGAGGGGTGGAGGCGTCTCCCCAGCAGGGCCTCGCATTTCCTCAGGGCGGTGGCGCCGAGGTGCGGGTAGAGCAGGAACTGGTCGCGTGTGAGCCGCGCGAGGTCGTCGAGGGTGTGGATGCCGGCCGCGGTCAGGCCACGGGCGATCCGGGGGGACAGCCCGCGCTCGATCCAGTAGTCGCGTTGCGGGGGCAGCGGGCGGCCGAGCAGGATCTCGCAGCGCCGCAGCTCGGTCGCGGCGATCCCGCGCAGGGACTCCAGACGGTCGCGGTCCCAGCCGGCGAGGTCTGCGAGCGAGCGGATGCCGGCCTGGCTCAGAGCGACCGCCGCGGCGTGGCGGAAGCCCTGCGATCTCCAGAAGGCCACGTCCGGGTCGGGACGGCGCGCCGGCAGGGTGTGGCCGAGGCTCCTCTCGCAGGCCCGCAGCGACGCCAGCCCGAAACCCGGCAGGGCCACCAGATCCTCCCGGGTCCGGCCATTCAGGTCCGCCAGCGACAGGATCCCGGCCTCGGCCAAGGCCAGTGCGCCGTTGAACGTCAGGCCGGCGGCGAGCCAGTAGGCGACCTGGGCGGAGTCCTCCGCGATCCACCCCTGCGCCGGCCGCGGCGCTCCGCGTCGAAACACACTCTCGGGGCTCAACTCTTCCGCTGCTTGATCCAGTTCAGGCATCGATCGAAGACCTCGTCATAGGCCCGCTCATCGCGAGCGCAGCCGGTTTGGTAGGGACGGTGGAGGGCGCGCCCGCATTCGGCGCAGCCGGCCAGCAGGTGGCGGACGACGCTCCGCACCTCCTCGCGAGTGGCGTGGCCGTCGACGAAGCGGAGCAGGACCTCGGGCGAGATGTGATCCATCGAGGCCGGATTGTCAGGGCAGGCGGTGCGCTCCTGCGCAGGTGCTTAGAAAAGAGTCGAGAAATCTCCTGAAGGGGCTGAGGAGGTGGACGGCGCCCCGTGGGGCATAGGCGTTGATCGCCGTCAGCGCGGGTGGTGGCGCCCTCTCCCGCGAAGCGGGGGAGGGTCGGGGAGGGGGCGGCGAAAAATGGAATTGGATTGCTTTAAGGCCCAAAGGGCCGAGATGGCATAGCCCAGGGCAACGCCCTGGGCGGGGGTGCTGGCCGTTCGAACGGTCCGCCCATCAACCGCCGAACCGGAGCCCCGGGTCAAGGGCAAAGTGGTTTGGGTCTCCATTGACGGAGCCCCGGAGGGGCGGCATTCATGTAGCCCGGGGTGCGAACCCCGGGGATGGGAGCCCTCCATTTTCCCCACATTCGAACGGTCCGCCCATCAACCGCCGAACCGGAGCCCCGGGTCAAGGGCAAAGTGGTTTGGATCTCCATTGACGGAGCCCCGGAGGGGCGGTATTCATGTAGCCCGGGGTGCGAACCCCGGGGGATGGAAGCCCCCTCCATTCCCCACATTTCAAGCCCCGGCAGGGGCGGCCGGAGCCGGCCCAGGGGGCGTAAGCCCCGGGCCTGTGGAAGCGGATCGCGCCGGGGTTGCTCTCCCCGTGGTCCCGGGCTGGCGCCCAGGACCCGGAACCTGCCGCCCCTGCCGGGGCTTGGAAAATAGGGG
>DATAHG010000450.1:0-35677 GCA_036263295.1 Thermoanaerobaculia bacterium
CGCGGTGAGCTCGCGCGACGCCTCGATGCTCGACGAGACCGACCGTCTCAAGGAGGACTTCCAGCAGCAGCTCTCCAAGCTCAGCGAGAACGGCACGGTCGAGTCCGAGCGGGTGCAGAGCATCCAGGAGCTGTTCGTCGATTACTACTCCCTGGCGCGCAAGAACTCCGAGGAGATGATCTCCGGCGACGCCGACGAGGGGCTGGTGACCTCGCTGGAGTCGATGAAGCGGCAGCAGAACGCGATCAAGCTGTCGCTGCAGGAGCTCACCGAGCAGACCAACAGCCGGATGACCGACGCCTTCGACGGGGCGCTCGCCAATCAGGCCATGTCGAACCGGGTCATCACCATCGTGACCGGGCTGAGCGTGCTGTTCCTGTTCGTGCTCTCCTTCGTGGTCATCCGGTCGCTCACCCAGCCGCTCGCGGAGTCGGTCGAGGCGGCCCGCCGGCTCGCGCTCGGCGACATGACGGTGCAGATCGAGGCGCGGGCCCGCGACGAGGTGGGGGAGCTGTCGCTCGCCATGGCGCGGATGGTCGAATACCTGCGCGAGATGGCGAGCGTGGCCGACTCGATCGCGGCGGGCGACCTGCGGGTCGAGGTGGAGTCGCGCTCCGAGGTGGACGTGTTCGGCAACGCCTTCCACCGCATGAGCTCGAACCTGCGGCATATGATCGGCGACGTAAAAGAGTCGGCCTCCCAGGTGGCCGCCACCGCCGACGAGATCTCCGCCTCGGCGCTGCAGATGAAGCGCGGCGCCGAGAGCCAGTCGGCGTCCACCGAGGAGACCTCGGCCACGATGGTCGAGATGGCCACCCAGATCGACAGCATCAACCGCTCGACCCAGGCCCTGGCCGCCAACGTGGACGAGACCTCCAGCTCGATCGAGGAGATGGGGATCTCGATCGAGGAGGTGGCCCACAGCTCCGAGGACCTCCTGACCTCGGTGGGGGAGACCTCGTCCACGATCGAGGAGATGATCGCCTCGACGCGCTCGATCGCCGGCCGGGTGCAGGTGGTCGACGAGGTCTCGCGGGTCGCCGCCCAGGCCGCCACCGAGGGCGGGGAGCGGCTGTCGCGGGTCATCCTGGGGATCGGCGCCTCGACCAAGGACATCGGCAAGATCGTCCGCATGATCGGCGAGTTCGCCGACCAGACCAACCTCCTGGCGCTCAACGCCGCGATCGAGGCGGCGCGCGCCGGCGACGCCGGCCGCGGCTTCGCCGTGGTGGCCGAGGAGGTGAAGCGCCTGGCCGAGCGCTCGATGAACTCGACGCGCGAGATCACCACCTTCGTCGATTCGGTGCAGCGCGACACCGAGGAGGCCGTGCAGCTCTCCCAGAAGGTCCTGCAGCAGATCGTCGATGCCGTCACCCGGACCACCGACCTGGTGCGCGACGTCCACGGCGCCACCCAGGAGCAGAGCCAGGGGGCGGCCCAGATCCTCAAGACCTCTAGCGGCATGCAGAACATCACCCAGCAGCTCGCCGCGGCGGCTCGCGAGCAGGCCAATGGCGCGCGGCAGATCATGAAGGCCGTCGAGGCGATGAACCGGATGACGCAGCAGGTGGCCGACGCCACCAACGAGCAGAAGCGCGGCGGCGACCAGGTCGTCCGCGCCGTGGACCAGATCGCCCAGGTGGCCCAGCAGTACCTGTCGGCGACCGAGCAGCTTTCGAACGCGACCCAGAACCTGGCCAGTGAGGCCGAACGCCTGAAGAAGCTGTCCGCGGTCTTCCAGGTCTGAAGATGGTGACGACGAGTGTCCTACGAGGAGGAGCAGGAGGGGGGGGCGGACCGGCGAATGAGCCGGGACGAGTACCTTTTGCTCAACGAGCTGATCGGCGGCCGGTTCGGGATCTCCTTTCCCCCGCACAAGCGCCGGGCGCTCGCGTCGCGCCTGGAGCCGCGCCTGCAGTCTCTCCGTCTGACCAGTTTTCTGGAGTACTCCCGCCTGCTGCGGGGCGGGCCGGCCGGCGAATGGGATCGCCTGGCCGAGCTGGTGACGAACAACGAGACGTTCTTCTTCCGCGAGACCCAGCAGTTCGTCGCCCTGTTCGACGAGGCGCTCGACGGCTTGCGGCCGGCCGCCGCTCCGAGCGGAGCGCTGCGCCTGCTCTGCGCCGGTTGCTCCTCGGGCGAGGAGGCCTACACGCTGAGCATCTTCGCGGCTCAGAGCTTCGTGCGCCTGGCCGGGCTGCCGGTCGGCATCGATGCCTTCGACCTCGACAGCAGCCGGGTCGAGATGGCGCGCCGGGCGGAGTATGGCCGGGGAGCCTTGCGCACCGCGAGCCCCGAGCAGGTCGAACGCTATTTTCAACCGTTGCCGGCAACCTTTCCCGGCCCGGGTGGAGAGACCGAGCGCTGGGTGCTGCGTCCGTCCTTCCGGACCGGCGTGCGCTTTCATCTCGCCAACATTCTCGATCTGCGCACGTTCCGCGCTCCGCACCTCTACGACGCGGTGTTCTGCCGCAACGTCCTGATCTACTTCTCTCCGGCGGCGATCCGGCGCGCCGTGGAGCACTTCGCGGCGGTGCTGCGGCCGGGCGGGTTGCTCTTCCTGGGCGCCTCGGAGTCGATCATCGGTCTGTCGGAGTGCTTCGAGACCGTGCGCTTCGCCGGCACGCTCGGCTATCGGCGGATCCTCGGAGGGATCGAGCGATGAGGGCGGTGCGGGTCGCGGTGGCGGACGACTCGTCGTTCATCCGGCGGGCCGTGGCGCGAATGTTCGAAAAGGAGCCCACCGTCCGGCTGGTGGGCTCGGCCCGCAGTGGCGAGGAGCTGCTGGATCAGATGGCGGACTGGCAGCCCGACGTGGTGATCCTCGACCTCTCGATGCCCGGGATGGGGGGGCTCTCGACCCTCGACCGCATCATGGCGCGCCGCCCGATGCCGGTGATCATCCTCTCGACCCACACCCGGATCGGGGCGCCGATGACCATCGAGGCGCTGCACCGCGGGGCGGTGGATTTCATCGACAAGCAGTGCTATTCGCTGGTCGATTTCGAGGCCCTGCGCGGCGTGCTGCTGGAGAAGATCTGCCAGGTCACGGGCTCGTCCCGGCGTGCCCTGCGGGGAGCGGCGGCGTCCAATCCCTTCCCGACCCGACGGGTGGCGGCCTGGACCGCTCCCGACCTGGTGGTGATCGGCGCCTCGACGGGCGGTCCGCCGGCGCTCGAAGGGATCCTGCGCGATCTCGGCGGCGACGTGCCGGTGCCGATCGCGGTGGTCCAGCACATGCCGGTCGGGTTTACCCGCGCCTTCGCGGAACGACTCGACTCCTACCTGCCGTTGCGGGTGCGGGAGGCGGTGAGCGGCGAGGCCCTGCAGCCGGGATCGGTCTACATCGCCCCGGCGGGGATCCACCTGCGGATCATCCGGCAGTCCGACGGGTTGCGGGCGCTGCTCGATCCGCAGCCGGACAACAGCCTGCACTGCCCGTCGGTGGACGTGCTGTTCAACTCGGCCGGAGAGGCGGTGGGGCGGCGGGCGGTCGGAGTGCTGCTGACCGGCATGGGCCAGGACGGCGCCAAGGGGATGGCCGAGCTGGCCCGGTGCGGCGCCTACACCATTGCGCAGGATGAGGCGTCTTGTGTTGTGTACGGAATGCCGCGGGCCGCTGTGGCGGCCGGCGGAGTGTGCGAGACTCTGCCCCTCGCGCACATCGGCGGCCGGATCAGCCGCCTGCTGCTCGGCCCGGGAGAAGGGGGACCCGGGCGGGAGGAATGAGCTTTTCTGAAATCTTATGATTTCTTGTCCGGAACTTGGAGGAATGCCATGCAGCCGAACAAAGTGCTGGTCATCGACGACTCACAGGTGATTCACCGGATGTTCTCGGTCATCCTGCCGAAGACGACGCTGGTCTACGCCGTCGACGGCCAGGATGCTCTGGAGCGTCTGGCCCAGCATCCGGAGGTTGACCTCATCTTTCTCGACATCAACATGCCCCGGATGAACGGCATCGATTTCCTGCACCAGGTCAAGGGAGACCCGGTGCTGGCTCAGATCCCGATCGTCATCATCAGCACCGAGGGCAAGGAGGTCGACACCATCCGGGGTCTCAAGGCGGGCGCCGCGGCCTACGTCAAGAAGCCGTTCCGCAGCGAGACGATCCTGGAGGTCACCAAGCGGGTCCTGGGGCGCAGCACCAAGGTCCTCTCGGCCGAGTGGCTGGCGCCCTGAGGCACCGGCCGGCTCCGGGGAGACCGGAGGCAGGCCCTACCGGGGCATGCCGCCCTGGGCGGGCTTGCCGGACTTGCCGGAGGCCTCCGCGGGCAGTGGCCGGAAGGATCCCTTCTGGACCTGCACCAGGGTGATCGGTTTATCGACCTCGCCGAAGGAATCGAAGCTCATGGTCCCGCCGATGCCGGGGTAGTTCTTCACGGCATAGAGACCCTTCTTCAGGCTCTCTCCATCCCGGGCGCCCGACCGGATCTGGTCGGCGATCAGGTGGATCGCGTCATACGCGTTGGCGGCGAGGAAGTCGGGCGGGCTCCCGAACCGCTTTTCATAGGACGCGACGAAAGCCTGGACGCGCGGGTCGCTCGACTCGGGGTCGAAGGGCGCGCTGCCGCCGACCAGCCCCTCGGCGGCGGTACCGGCAATGTCCAGCAGCTTGGGGCTGATGGCGGCGGCGCTGGCGAAGAATTGCGGCTTGAAGCCGAGCTCCGCCGACTGTTTGAGGATCAGGCCGAGCTCGCGGTCGAGCCCCGCCAGGTAGACCGCTTCCGGCGCCTTGTCGCGCAGGCGCTGGATCTGCTCGCGGTAGTCCGTCTTCCCCTCCTCAAAGCTGACGGTCGGCGGCGGCGTGGCGATCCCGAGCCGCAGCACCGCATCGACGAAGGCGTCCCGGTACGAGATGCCGTTGGCCGAGCGCGAGTGGAGGACCGCGAAGCGCTTCTCCGCGAACCGCTCCACCGCGATCCGGGCGATCGCCTCCGCCTGGCGCGAGGCGCTCTCGCGGTTGCGGAAGACGTAGTCCCCGGCGTTCTTGATGTCGTCGCTGCCGGCGAAGGGGGAGAGGAGGACGACCTTGCGCTGGTTGGCGAGGGGGGCGCAGGCCAGCACCTCGTCGCTCAGCAGGAAGCCCACCGCGGCGGTGATCTTCTCCTTTTCGATCAGGCCCTGGAAGGCGGCGCGGGCCTGGTCGCGGCTCGACTCGGTGTTCTGGGTCACGAGGCGCAGCGGCTTGCCCTTGAAGTCGCCCGCGTTCAGCTCGTCGATCGCCAGCTTGAAACCGTTCTGGGCGCGCTCGCCGTAGCTGGCGCCGCGCCCGCTCAGGCAGAGGACGGCGCCGATCTTGTACTCGGTCGGCTCGGGCTCGCCGCGGCTGCACGACGAGCTCAGCGCACATGTCATCGAGACGACAACCAGGGCCAGCCAGGGCGACAGCCGTCGGCGTGGGCTCATCGAAGACCTCCGCTAGGGATTGAGGTCTGAATCTTAGCAGTCTTTGTAGAAAAAATCTCAGGAGACCGGAGTCGCCGGAGACGATTCGGGAGTCTGGGCCAGCCGGCCGTCGAGGTCGAGCTCGGCGGCGATCCCCTGCATGGCGGTGAGGACGTTGCCCACGTGCTCCCAGAGATCGAGGCGGCCGTCGAAGCAGACGCGGCCGAAGTCGGCGGTGGCGGCCTCGACGTGCTCGCGATCGACGCCCGCGGCGAAGGCGCGTTCCTTCCAGCGCTTCTTGATCGACTTGACCTCCACCTCCCGCACGTCCTTGCTGGGGCGCACCAGGGCGGCGGCGAGGATCAGGCCGGTGATCTCGTCGCAGGCGAGCAGGGCGAAGTCGATGGGACGCTCGCGCTCCACCCCGGTGCCTTCGGTGTTGTGGGAGAGGATGGCGCGGACGATGTTCTCGTCGCAGCCGTGCTCGCGCAGGATCGGGGCGCCGTGCGCCGGATGGCTCTCGAGAGTCGGGTGGATCTCCCAGTCGAAGTCGTGAAGGAGGCCGGCCAGCCCCCAGGCCTCCTCGTCTTCCCCCAGCCGGGCGGCGTATCCGCGCATGGCGGCCTCTACGGCCAGCATGTGGCGCCGCAACCCCGCGGCCTGGACGTGCCGCGTCATGAGCTGCCAGGCCGCCGCCCGATCCATCGTCCCCGTCGTCATCGCGATACCCTCCTCAGAGGCCTCTGAAAACGCGCGGATTATAGCGCCTCCTACCCTCCGGCGGCCGCCTCCGCCGGTTCGGCGATCCGGGCCAAGCGCCCGAGGACCCGGATGTAGAGATCGAACAGGGCCTCGACGACCTGACCGCTCGCCTGGTAGAGGGCGGGCAGGTTGCTCGGGGCCGGCACCGCGGGCAGCGTCATCTCGGCCAGGGTCACCTCGCCGTGGGCGTGGTCGAACGGATAGGGCTGGCTGCGCAGGGTGGTCCACAGCCCTTCCAGCGTCCCGTGGGCCTCGCCCATCATCTCCTCGACCCGTCGGACGAGCCGGGCGTTCTGGGAGTTGTCCCCGACTTTGGACCAGAGCAGGCCGAGATGGGAGTGGAGTTGCCGCAGCTCGTGCAGGCGAGGGAGGAGACGGCTGACCGTGGCGGCACAGGCGAGCAGGCGCTCCGCCTCCGGCCGCGAAGCGCCCCCGGCGGCCCCGACCCCGGTCCCGGCGGCATTCAGCGCCAGCGCGAGGGTCAGCCGCCGGACCTCCGCCTTCTCATATCCGTCGAGCACGGGGTCCAGATCGGCCAGGCGAGCCTCGGCCCGTTGCCGGGCCTGGGCCAGGGCGGCCTCGTCCACGCGGGTGAGCTCGAAGTCCCCCGGCTTCACGGGGAGGCCGGCGCCGAGCAGGGCCTGGGCGAGCTGGCTCTTGGCGAGCAGCTCGTCGGCGTTCTGGTAGCGCTTGAGGTGCAGGACATGATCGTCGCGCTGCCGGCTGACGACCCGCCGCGCCTCGGCGAGATCCCCGGCGGCCACCGCCGCGTCGAGGTGGGGGAGGAGGTCCGGCAGCGGCAGCGGGCGCAGCAGGCTCAGGGTCTCGGGGAACCGGCGGACGAGCGCCTCGCGGTCCTCGTCCACCTGGTTCTTGCGCTCCAGGGCCTCGTGCGTGGGCACCAGGTCCTGGGGCTTGAGGTCGTCCCCCAGCACCTCACGATAGAAGGCGTAGGAGACCGACTTCTCCAGGGAGGAGAAGTCCCGGAACAGGGCGCGGGCCGGCAGGTCGGAGGAGAAGATCCCGTCTCCCCGCTCGCGGGCGGCGTTGGCGATGCGGTCGCGGTCGGCCGGATGGGTATCGAAGAGGCGGGTCTTGCCGGAGGCGAGGTGGTGCTCGACTTCCCCGGCGATCTGCGGCGCCAGACGCTGGTGGTTGGCGGCCACCAGGTGGGGGAGGCTGTCGGCCAGCCGCCCCTCCTGCCAGAGGCCGGAGAGGTCCGACAGCGACTGCTGGTAGGCCGCTCCCAGGCAGATCAGGTCCCGCACGGTGGATTCGAACACCCGGGATCCGACCAGGCGGGCCTCGTAGCGGTCGGCGTCGAATTCCATCTGCCGCATCATCGAGGAGCTGACGGCGTGCCCGGCCATCATCAAGCCCTGGAGGATCTTCCGGCTCAGGCCCACGCAGAGGATCGCCAGGCCCCAGATCAGGGCGAGGCGGTCGCTCTCTTTCGCCGCCTCCTGGAGCTGGGCGTCGAGCGCGTCGCGCTCATAGACCAGACGGTAGAACCAGCCGTTCAGGGTGCGCACGAGATAGGTCAGGCGCATGCCGGCGCGCTGGCCGAAGTGGCCGAACTCGTGCGCCAGGACTCCCGCGAGTTGCCGCAGCGACAGCCCCGCCACCAGGGGCAGCCCGATCGTGAGCACCAGGTCGCTACCCAGGAGGGAGACCAGGCCGCGCCGGAACGAGGCCGAGGCGTTCACCTGGCAATCGACGTGGATCTCCTTGGGCACCGGCGCGCCGACCACCTTGCACAGGTGCTCGACGAAGTCGAACAGGATCGGCTCCTGGTTGCGGGTGAGCCGGAGCGGCTTGGCCGCCTGCGCCGGCCGGGCGAACAGCGGCTTGATCATGAAGACGACGAGGATGCCGGCCACGGCCAGCGGCGCGGAATAGAGCAGCAGCCGCAGCTTGATCGCGACCAGCCCGCCGAGGAGGACGCTCCAGGCGTGGGTGGCGTACCACGCGGCGCCCCAGATCACGCCGCCGATGAGGGCCAGGTAGACCAGCGGGAGCAGCACCATCACGACGGTCACGACCAGCAGGTTGAGCCGGTAGCTCAGCGCGGGACGGACCGAGGGGATGGTGCCGCGGAAGCCGGCAAGGATCTGTTCGCTGAGCTGGACGCCGTAGCGCGGGGGGGCGCCCGCGGCGCCGGATGCGTTGGCCATTGCTCCTCCCGAATCAGGGGTTCTTCTGGAGATGTCGGGTCCGGCGGAACTGTTTCGGAAGGAAATCCGGAAACGCCAAAAGAAAAGGGGAGCCCGAAGGCTCCCCTGGTACTGCCCGGCTAGAGACCGGCTTCTAGCGCGGCGGGCCGCCGCCGTTGCCGCGCGGGCCCCGGTCGCCACCCCGTCCACCCCGATCGCCGCCGCGGCCACCGCGGTCGCCGCCCCGGCCGCCGCGATCCCCGCCGCGGCCACCCCGGTCGCGGTCGCCGCCGCGCGGGCCCCGGTCGCCGCCCCGATCACCCCCGCCGCCGGCCACGGCCATCTCCATGCCTTCGTACTGCGCCGGATCGTAATCGGGCGCCTCCATGATGACCGCCTTACGCGACAGCCGGACCTTGCCCTGGTCGTCGATGCTGATGACCTTGACGGTCATCTCGTCGCCTTCCTTGACGATGTCGGAGGCCTCGCGCACCCGGTACGGCGCCATCTCGCTGACGTGTACCAGACCGTCCGTCCCCGGCATGATCTCGACGAAGGCGCCGTAAGCCTCCACGCGGCGCACCTGGCCGGTGTAGAGCTTGCCGATCTCGGGAACCTCGGTGAGGCGCTCGATCATCGAGATCGCGCGCTTCGCCGCCGGCTCGTCCGGGGAGGCGATGACCACCTTGCCGTCGTCCTCGATCTCGATGTCGCAGCCGGTCTCCTCGATGATCGAGCGGATCGTCTTGCCACCGGGTCCGATGACGTCGCGGATCTTCTCCTTCGGGATATGGAGCGTGTAGAGCCGCGGCGCGAACTTCGAGATGTCGATGCGCGGCTGGGGGATCGCCCCCTCCATGATGCCGAGGATGTGCATGCGGCCGGCCCGGGCCTGCTCGAGGGCCTTCTGCATGATGCTGCGGGTCACGCCGATGATCTTGATGTCCATCTGCAGGGCGGTGATGCCCTGGCGCGTGCCCGCCACCTTGAAGTCCATGTCGCCGTAGTGGTCTTCCTGACCGGCGATGTCGGACATCACCGCGAAGCTGTCCCCCTCGCCCTTGATGAGGCCCATGGCCACACCGGCGACCGGAGCGAGCAGCGGCACGCCGGCGTCGAACAGGGCGAGCGAGCCGCCGCACACCGTCGCCATCGACGACGAGCCGTTCGACTCCAGGATGTCGGAGACCACCCGGATGGTGTAGGGGAACTCGTCCTCGTGCGGCAGGACCGGCAGGAGGGCGCGGCGCGCCAGCACGCCGTGGCCGATCTCGCGCCGGCCGGGGCCGCGCAGGAACTTCACCTCGCCGACCGAGAAGGGGGGGAAGTTGTAGTGCAGCAGGAACTTCTGGATGCTCTCGCCCTCGTACTCCTCGATCACCTGGGCGTCGCGCCGGGTGCCGAGGGTAGCGGAGACCAGGGCCTGCGTCTCGCCGCGGGTGAACAGCGACGAGCCATGGGTGCGGGGCATGACCCCGACCTCGACGTCGATCTGCCGGATCTCGTCCAGCCGGCGGTTGTCGAAGCGGGTGCGCTCCTCCAGCACCACCTCGCGCAGGATCTCCTCCTCCAGGCGGCTGATGATCTTCTTGACCTGGCCGCGCTTCTCGGTCTGATCGGCCGGGATGGAGTCGGTATAACCCTTGACCACGGCGTTGACCGCGTCCTTGCGCTCGAACTTCTTCTTGGTGAAGAGAGCGCCCTTCAAGGAGGCGTGGAGGTCGCCCCGCACCTGCTGGTAGAGCGAGTCGGGGTAGGCCTCCGGCGGCGTCCAGGAGGGCTTCTGCTTGCTGCCCTCGCGGTAGAGCTCGTGCTGGGCCTTGATGATCTTCTGGATCTCGGTGTGGGCGCGCCAGATCGCCTCCAGGATGATCTCCTCGGAGACCTGGTTGGCGCCGGCCTCGACCATCACCACCGCCTCTTCCGTGCCGGCCACGACCAGGTCGAGGTCGGAGACGTCGCGCTGGCTGTTGGTCGGATTGATCAGGATCTCGCCGTCGATCAGCCCGACGCGCACCGCGCCGATCGGGTGATAGAAGGGGATCTCCGACAGCACCAGGGCGATCGAGGCGCCGTTGATGGCGAGGATGTCCGGATCGTTCTCCTCGTCGGCCGACATGACCAGCCCGATGATCTGCGTCTCATTGGTGTACCCCTCGGGGAAGAGGGGGCGCAGCGGACGGTCGATCAGACGGGCGGTGATGATCTCCTTCTCCGTCGGGCGGCCTTCGCGCTTGAAGAAGCCGCCCGGGATTCGCCCGGCGGCGTAGGTGTACTCCTTGTAATCGACCGTGAGGGGGAGGAAGTCCCGCTCCAGGTTGACCTTGGAGTCCATGCAGGCGGTGGCCAGCACCACGGTGTCGCCATAGCGCAGCACGCAGGAGCCGTTGGCCTGCTTGGCGAGGTGCCCGGTCTCGATGATCAGGTTACCCCCGCCGATCGCAATCTCTTTGCGTTGCTTCATTGTGTCCGTTCTCTCTTTTCTCTTTTTTCGTTTTCTCTTCCGTCTATTGCCTGCCTGGCTCCGGTCTGGAATGCCGTCTCGGGCTCAGAGCCCCGGTGGGGAAAGGCCCGTCAGGGCGCGAGGCTCGAAAGGGGGACGGACCCGGAGGGTCGATGTCGGGTCCCGAGCCTCTGGCGGGGGATGCCAGAGCGCTTCGGGACCTCTCGTCGGTGCCTGATCGGTGGGACTACTTGCGGATCCCGAGGCGCTCGATCGTCTTGCGATAGCGCTCCAGGTCCTTGCCCTTGAGGTAGTCGAGCAGGCGGCGGCGGCGGCCAACCAGCTTCAAAAGGCCGCGGCGGCTGTGGTGGTCCTTCGAATGAGTCTTGAAGTGCTCGGTCAGCTCCGTGATCCGGTTGGTCAGGAGCGCAATCTGCACCTCGGGCGAGCCGGTGTCGCTGTCGTGGACCCGGTAACCCTGAACGATCTGCTCTTTCACTTCTCTGGTTTGCGCCAAAGCAAACTCCTCCTTACTCTACTCTTCCTTTACGAGGGCACATTGTACCACAGGGTCACAAGCGGCCGCTCAGCGGAACACCACGCGCGGCTGGACGATCCCGACTCCGGCGGTACCGATCCTTTCGACGACGGTGCCGACCGCGATGAACTCGTGGCGGCGGTTGACCAGCTTCACCCAGTCCCCCTCCTCCCCCTGGAGCTCGCGCACCAGCACGGTCTGGCCGTGGGCGATCCGATGCTCCTGCTGGGGGTCGGCGGTGACCTCGGAGAAGGGGAGCGGGATCTGGTCGAACGGGATCCAGGTGGACCCCACCGGCCCCCCCTGGCTCACCGCCTCCTCCAGGGCCGGCAGCCGCAGGGCCGACTCGACCGCGAAGGAGCCGATGCGCGTCCGGCGCAGAGCCGCCAGGTGCGCCCCGGTGCCGAGCGCGACACCGAGGTCGTGCGCCAGCCCGCGGGCATAGGTGCCGGACGAGCAACTCAGCCGGAAGGCCAGCCGCCCGTCCTCGATCTCGCCGATGGGGGAGAACTCGTAGACCGTGACGTCCTTGGTCTCCGCCGGCACCTCCTCGCCGCGGCGGGCGAGCTCGTAGTACTTGACCCCCTTGATCTTCTTGGCGGAGTAGGGGGGCGGCTGCTGCTCGATCTCCCCCTCGAAGCGGCGCATCGCCTCGGCGACCGCCGGCAGGGCGAGCGCCGCCACGGCCTCGGCCGGCGCCTCGGAAACCACCGTGCCCGAGGCGTCATAGGTGTCGGTGGTCACGCCGAAGCGGATCACCCCCTCGTAGACCTTGGGAGCGCGGATCAGGAAGCGGGTCAGCCGGGTCGCCGTCCCCAGAGTGAGGAGGAGGAGACCGGTGGCGTCCGGATCGAGGGTGCCGCAATGGCCGATCCGCTTCTGCTTGAGGATCCGCCGGGCGCGCTGCACCGCGTCGTGCGACGTGAACCCGGGCTCCTTGTCCAGAAGCAGAAGACCGTCCTTCAGCTCCAGGGCCTGCTTCCCCGTCTCCACCGGCATCTCGGCAGTCTCGGCCGACATGGTGATCGCCATGGTTATTGCGCCTCGACCGCCGGCTCGGGCTCGGGCTCCCCGGCGCCGGTGGGCAACGCCGCGACCAGATCCTCGACCACCTGCCGCCGCACGTCGGCCAGAGCGCCTTCGGCGGAGAAGCCGGCGGCGTTGCGGTGACCGCCGCCACCGTGATGGCGGGCGATGCGCTCGACGTCCACCTCGCCGCGGCTGCGCAGCGACACCTTGAGCGAGCCGTCGGGCTTCTGGCGGACCAGCGCCACGGCGTCCACCCCCGCGATGGAGCGCGGGTAGTCGATCAGCCCCTCGGAATCGCCCGGCGAGGCGCCGGCGCGGTCGAACATCTCCTTGGTCAGCAGGGCGGTCGCGACGCGGCCCCCCTCATGGACCTCGATGGTCGGCAGCATCTCGCTCACCAGGCGCAGCACCGAGTGCGGCTGGCTCTCGTACAGCCACTGCGAGACCTGCTCGGGACGCGCCCCCTCCCGCACCAGGGCGGCGGCCGCCTCGAAGGCGACGGCCGTGGCGTTCGAGAAGCGGAAGCCGCCGGTGTCGGTGACCAGCGTCAGGTAGAGGCAGGCCGCGGTCTCGGGATCCAGATCGAGCTTCAGCGACTGGGCGAGCCGGTAGACCATCTCGCCCACGGCCGGAGCCGCCGAGTCCACCCAGTTGATCGCCCCGTAGAGCTGATTGCCCAGGTGGTGGTCGATGTTGATCACCGGCAGAGCCTTCAGGTGCGCCTCGATCCCCGTGCGGTCCGGGCTCGGGCACTCCAGCACGATGATGCCGTCGAACTTCTCGGGGAAGCCGGCGGGCGGCTCCTCCCCGGTATGGATACGGTCGCTGCCGGGCAGAGGCCGGTAGATGGACGGCGTCTCGTCCCGGTTCCACACCACGGCGCCCTTGCCAAGCCGGCGCAGAATCCGGGCGAGCCCGAGCTCCGAGCCGATGGCATCGCCGTCCGGGTTGACGTGGCTGGTCAGCAGAAAGCGATTGCTCTGCCGAATTCGCCGTAGAAGATCTTCAGGAGCTTTCATCCCCGCCATGCAGACTCTCCAAGAGGTCAGAAATCTTCTGACTGTGCTCGGCCCCACGGTCGAGCTCGAAAACCAGCTCGGGAGTGTTGCGCAGCCGCAGCCGGCGAGCCAGCTCGGTGCGCAAAAACCCCCGGGCGTGGCGGAGAGCCTCGATGGCTCCCAGCCGCTCCGACTCCTCGCCCAGCGCCGAGATCAGGACCTGCGCGCGGCGAAAGTCGGAGGTGATCTGTACCTGCGTGACGCTGACGAGACGGATCCGGGGATCCTTGACCTCGCGCAGAATGAGATCCGACAGCTCCTGGCGCACCAGGTCGGCGACGCGATCGCTGCGTCGTTGGCTCATCGCAGGACCTCCAGGATCTCGGGCTCCCAGCGGGTCAGGAAGGCTTCCGGCTCGCTCTCGACGAGGCTCCGGATCTCTTCCATCCAGTTGTCCATCTCACTCTCCCCGCCGGCCATGACGATCGCCAGGGCGATCTCGGCGCGCTGGTGCAGGTCGTGAAAGCCGGTCTCGGCGATCGACACCCGCCACTTCTGGTGGATGCGCTCGACCAGGGATTTGACCACCCTCCGCTTGTCCTTGAGACTGCGGGACGAGTGGAGGTGCAATTCGAAAACGGAAATTCCGACGATCATCTCGATGCCCGCCCACCCACCTCTTCCGACGGCTTTCCCTTGCAATCCCGGAGCCGTGAAGAGCACGGCTCCGAGATCATGGGGGAGGGCCGTCGAGGCAGGCCGCCGCCCTTACAGGCTCGGTTCTACCTCTTCGTTCTGGTAAGCCTCGATGATGTCTCCCGGCTTGACGTCCTGGAAGCGCTCCAGCCCGATGCCGCAGTCGAAACCGGCCCGCACCTCGGACACGTCGTCCTTGAAGCGGCGGAGAGAGGAGATCTTGCCCTGGTAGATCACCCGGTTGTCGCGCAGGAGGCGGACCAGAGCGCTGCGCGCGATGACCCCGTCCAGAATGTGGCAGCCGGCGATCGTCCCGATCTTCGGCACCTTGAAGGTGTCGCGGACCTCGGCGCGGCCGGTCGCCACCTCGCGGAAGACGGGCTCCAGCAGGCCGGTCATGGCCTTGCGCAGCTCGTCGATCAGCTCGTAGATGACCGTGTGGAGGCGGATGTCCACCCCCTCCTTCTCGGCGAGGTCCACCGCCGACCGCTCGGGCCGGACGTTGAAGCCCACGATGACCGCCTTCGAGGCCGAGGCGAGCAGCACGTCGTTGGTCGAGATGGCGCCGACGCCCGAGTGGAGCACCAGGACCTTGACCTTCTCCGTGCTGGCCTTGCCGATCGCGTCGCGCAGCACTTCGAGCGAGCCCTGCACGTCGGCCTTGAGGACCACCGCCAGCTCCTTGACCTCACCCTCCTGGATGCGGTTGAAGAGCTGCTCCAGGGAGAGGCGGGCCTGCACCGGGGCGAGGTCGCGCCGGCGGCTCTCCTGCTGCCGGAACTCGGCGATGTCGCGCGCCTTGGACTCGTCCTCGACCACCTGGAAGAGATCGCCCGCGTCCGGCAGGTCGCTGAAGCCGGTGACCTCGACCGGAGTGGAGGGGCTGGCTTCCTTGCTGCGGTTGCCGCGGTCGTCCGACATCGAGCGTACGCGGCCCCAGGTGGCGCCGGAGACGAAGGCGTCACCGGTGCGCAGGGTGCCGTTCTGCACCAGGACGGTCGCCACGATGCCGCGCCCCACCTCCTTGCGAGCCTCGAGCACGGCGCCCTGGGCCGAGATGTCGGGGTTGCCCTTGAGCTCCTGGACGTCCGCCGTCAGCAGGATCATGTCCAGCAGCTCGGTGATGCCTTCCCGCTTGAGAGCCGAGATCGGCACCATGATGGTGTCGCCGCCCCAGTCTTCCGGCAGCAGGCCGCGGTCGGCCAGCTCCTTCTTGACGCGGTCCTGGTTGGCGTTCGGCTTGTCGATCTTGTTGACCGCCACGATGATCGGCACCTTGGCCGCGCGGGCGTGGTCGATCGCCTCGACCGTCTGCGGCATGACGCCGTCGTCGGCCGCCACCACCAGGACCACGATGTCGGTCACCTTGGCGCCGCGGGCGCGCATCATGGTGAAGGCCTCGTGGCCCGGGGTGTCGAGGAAGACCACCGAACGGCCGTTGGTCTCCACGTGATAGGCGCCGATGTGCTGCGTGATGCCGCCGAACTCGCTCTCCGTCACCTTGGAGGAGCGGATGGCGTCGAGCAGCGAGGTCTTGCCGTGGTCGACGTGGCCCATGATGGTGACCACGGGGGCCCGCGGGGTCCGGCGGGCCGAGGCCACGTCGGGACCGGTCTCCTCGGCGGCGGTGCCGCCGACGGCGGTCGAGCCGGCGAGCTCCTGGCGGAGCTGGACCTCTTCCTCGAACGACACCACCATGGCATCGACCCCGAGCTCCTTGGCCAGCTCCTGCGCCAGCTCGGTGTCGAGCACCTGGTTGATGTTGGCGAGGATGCCGCGCTCGAACAGGGCGCGCATCAGGTCCTTGGCTTTGATCCCGAGCTTCTCGGCGAACTCGCGGATGGTCATGCCCTCGCCGATCATCACCGGACCGGAAGGCGGCGCCTTTTTGAAGCTCAAGATCTTGCCCCCTTCACGCTCTTCTTCTTCCTTGCGGATGGCGCGCCGGCGCCGCCGGCCCGCACCCATCTCATCCACTTCTTCCTCGATCTCCTCGAGGGTGCCCTTGAAGGTGGTCAGATCCTCTTCCTCTTCGACGGGACGAGGACCGGTCTTCTTGAGCGGCTTCTTGTTCACCACCTTGCCGCGCCCGCGGTCGGGCGACGCGGCCTCGGTCAGGCTCGGACGCCGCCGGTCTCCCGTCTGGGGGAGGCTGGGGCCGGAGCCGGGGCGCATCGGCGGACGGCCGCTGGGCGGACCACCCGGACGCGAACGGTTGTCCGGACCGCCGGGGCCGCCCGGGCCACCGGGACGGGTCGGACGGTAGTCGCCCTGGCCGCCGGGCCGCGAGGCGCCAGGGCCTCCCGGGCCACCGGGCCGCGCATTGCGGTCGCCGTAGCCGCCGCCGGGGCCACCACCCGGGCCACCGGGGCCACTGGGACGGGCGTTGCGATCGCCATAGCCGCCACCGGGACCACCCGGGCCGCCGGGCCGCGAGGCGCCCGGACCACCGGGCCCACCGGGTCCACCGGGACGGGCGTTGCGGTCGCCATAGCCGCCACCGGGACCCCCGGGGCCGCCCGGACGGGAACCGCCAGGGCCTCCCGGTCCGCCGGGACCACCGGGACGGGCATTGCGGTCGCCATAGCCACCGCCCGGAGCACCGGGGCGCCGGTCGTTGGGTCCGCCGGGACCACCGCCCGGGCCACCCGGCCGCGCCGAAGGCCGGCCGTCATAGCTGCCGCCCGGCCGGGGAGCGCCGGGCCGGTTCTGCGGCGGAGCCGAAGGACCGCGGGCGCCGGGCGAGCTGGGCGCGGGGCGCGGCTCGGGCCGGGGTTCCGGGCGAGCTTCGGGCCGGGGCTCCGGACGCGCCTCGGCGGCCGGGGCTTCGACCCGCTCCTCGGCGGCGGGCGCCGAGGCGGCGATGGCCGGCGCCGGAGGAGCGCTGTCCTCGGCGGCCGGGGCCGTCATTTCGATCTCCGGCGCGTCGGCCGTCAGCGTGGCCGTAGCCGCGCCGAGAGCCGCCAGATCCGACATCTGCCCCTCGTAACTCTCCTCTTCCGCGAAGGCCGCATGCGCGGGCCGCTCGGAAACGGGCAGCGTCCGGATGCTCGGCTCCACCTTCTGGATGAGCGTGCGCGGACGCCCGGGCCGCAAGGGGTTCGCGGGAGGCCGGCGGGCGGGAGTCGCGACCGTGGTCGGGGGGCGTTTCCGGGCATCGACCGGCGCCTGCTCATCCCGCAGGATGACCTCGCGCGGGTGGGGCAGCTTCTTGCCCGCGATGATTGCCTGGATGATATCGGTGTCGATGTGGGCGTCATCCCCCTCGACCCGCACCCCGATGGACTTCAGCTTGAAGACGAGGTCCTGGTTGGTGATCCCCATCATTCTCGCGAGGTCCTGGACTCGAACTTTTCCCATAAATCTCCTCGAAAAAGCCTCTTTGAATACCTCTCCCGCCTTCGGCTCCGCCGTGACGCGGTCCCGCTTAGGAGCGGTCCTCCCCGTCCTCTTCGGTGCCGTCGCCGGCCGCCTCACCCTCACCCTCGCCCGCCGCCTCGCCATCGAGATCGATGAAGTCGAGCGCCGACGAGGTCTGGCGCTGCTGCTCGCTCTCCTGGAAGGCGCGGCTCAGGGCGGCCATGAAGTCCTCGTCGCCCATCGAGGACGAGGCTTCGGGCTGGCGGAACGTATGTCCGATGTCGCGCGTCGCGGTGGCCAGGCGCTGATCGAGCAGCTCCTGGGCCCAGGCGGCGACCTGGTCGGCGAGATCCTCGTCCACCCCTTCGACCGCCAGGAGCGCGTCGCGCCCCTGGTCCACCACATCCTCGGCGGTGCCGAGGCCGGCGGCGTGGAGCGCTTCGGCCAGCTCGGCCGACACGCCCGGCGCGGTCGCCACGTCGAGCTCGGCGGCGGGCGCCGCGGCGCCACCGGTGCCGCCGATCGCGGTCTGGAGCATGCGCGCCAGGGCGTCCGCGACCTCGTCCTTGACGTCGCTCTCGCTCTTGATGTCGATGCGGCTGCCGATCAGCTCGGAGGCCAGACGCACGTTCTGGCCGCGCTTGCCGATCGCGAGGGAGAGCTGCTCGTCCTCGACGATCACGTCGAGATGGGGCACCTCGCCCTGGTGCGTCACCGAGACGCGGGTGATCTTGGCCGGCGCCAGCGCGCTCTGGGCGAACGTCACCAGGTCGTCGCTGTACTCGATGATGTCGATCTTCTCGCCGCGCAGCTCACGGATGATGGACTGCACGCGCGAGCCCTTCATGCCGACGCAGGCGCCGACCGGATCGACGTCGCGCTCGCGGCTGTAGACCGCCACCTTGGCGCGCTCGCCGGGCGCGCGGACCGCGTTCTTGATGACCACCGTGCCGTCGTAGATCTCCGGCACCTCGGTCTCGAACAGCTTCACCAGGAGGCGCGGATCGGTGCGCGAGAGCACGATCTGCGGCCCCTTGGGCTGCTTGTGGACATCGACGATCACGGCGCGGATGCGCTCGCCCTGGCTGTAGCGCTCGTGGCGCGCCTGCTCGGAGCGCGGGACGATCGCCTCGGTGCGGCCGAGGTCGACGATGATGTCGCCGCGCTCGAACCGCTTGACCGTGCCGTTGACCACCTCGCCGACGCGGTCGATGTATTCGTTGTAGATGTTCTCGCGCTCCGCCTCGCGGACGCGCTGATAGAGGACCTGCTTGGCCGACTGCGCCGCGATGCGGCCCAGCCCGTCGGTCGGAATGGGGAGGAGGATCTCGTCGCCGACCTTGGCGCCGGCCTTGTGGTCGCCGGCCTCTTCGACCGTCCACTCGGCGAGCGGGTCTTCGACCTCCTCGACGACCTTCTTGACGATGAAGGCCTCGAACTTGCCGGTCTCGCGGTCGAGCTTGGAGCGTACCGGCTCCTTGATCCGGTGCTGTTTCTTGGCCGCGGACGCCATGGCGTCCTCCAGGGCCGCGATCCAGCGATCGAGGTCGATGTCCTTCTCCCGCGCCACCTGGCGCAGGATCTCGTTGAGGTTCAATTCCGCCGTCTGTGCCTGAGGCATGATCCTCTTCTTCCTGTCCTCTGTCCGCGTTCGGCTACAACTCGATTTCCAACCGAGCCTGCCGGATAGTCTTCAAGCTCACGACGCTACGCTCGCCGGACTTCTCGTCCAGGAGCACCACCGCCGGGTCGCCACCGTCCGCTCCGTTCTCCTCGCCCCCGGGCCGGAACTCGTCCAGCCGCGCCACCACCGTCCGTTTCGTCCTCGTCTCGGGCTCCTGGATCGTCACCCGGGCCAGCTTGCCGACGAAACGCGCATAGTCGCGCGGCCCGTAGAGCTCCCGGTCGAGCCCCGGAGAGGAGACCTCGAGGACATAACGGCTGGGGCCGAAATCCACGACGTCGAGGAGGGCGGAGACCTGCTTCGAAACATGCTGGCAGTCCGCCAGCGTCACCCCTTCTGGCTTGTCCAGGAAGATCCGCAGGATGTTCCCTTTGATCTCCGCCTGGACCAGCTCACAACCGGAGGCCGCCGCGATCTGCTCGAACTCGGTCCGAAGCTCGGGGCTGACGACCCGCCCGGCCTTCGGCTTCGCTTGGGTCACTGTCGTCGCCTCGTACCAGCTCGTCTCCAACAAAAAAAGTGGGCAGGATGCCCACTCCTATTCTGGCTCCCCCCCGGAGGGCGGGCCAGGACAAGCTGGCTGGGTGTCATTATAAGACACTGCAACCAAGGCCGCAAGTTGCAGCGGGGCAACGCCTTGAGGCGCCGGACCTGTGTTGGGCACCCGTCCGGGCTCCCCGTGGTAAACCGGAGCGCGAGTCCCCCTTATTCCCGGGGGCGCCAGACGGGGGATCGCCGCTGCGTGGGGCCATCCGCGCCACAAGCATACATGGTTTCCAGGTGGCTGGCCGTTGCCGGCCTTCAGCCCGCCCCTCTTGACTCAAATCGATTCGCTTTTGTCACCTTGATTAAAGAAGGGACAAGGAGGATTGATATGAGACCAAGACAACGCACCAACTTCATTCTCGCCTGGCTGGGCCTGGCTTTCCTGGGCTTCGCCGGCCCCGGTCTGCCGCCCGCCGCGGCCCAGTCCATCGGCTCCGCCCAGTCCAGCCTGCTGGGGCTCCCGCTGGTCCTGCCGCCGCTCATCCCCGCCCTGCTGGAGACCGTGGACTCCCTCGATCTCCTGCAGAAGCTGGGCAACAGCAGCTTCCGGATTCGCGAGAACGCCACTCGCGACCTCGCCAATGCCCTGCTCGGCCAGCAGCTCACCCTCGCCCAGATCCAGGATGTCCGCCGCTCCGCCAACGGCGAAGGTCTCGGGACCGATCCCGAGATCCGGCGCCGCTCCCGCGACGTGTTCTCGCGCTACGTCCGGCGAGTGGAGGCGAGCCTTCCCCTGTTCAAAATCCAGATCCTTCTGGATGGAAACTCATCCCTGAACTATCGATTCGGCCCCTATACCGGTCTGCTCAATCGCAACAACGCCCAGGAGGTCCAGGACTTCAACCGGCTCCAGGACCTCGCCCGGGCGGCCCAGAACGCGCTGACGTCCGGCGACGTTCCGACCGCCCAGGCGCGGCTCACCGAGCTCAAGACCTTCCTTTCGGGATTGACCGCGACGCGTTACAGCGGTCTCGGCCTCTACCAGGGGGGCGGCGTCCCCCTGCCGCAGGCTGCGGCCGCCACCCAGGTCCAGCAGGCGATCGACCAGTTGCCGCAGAGCGCCACCAACATTCAGGGCGCGGCCGGATCGCCGCCCACCGCGCCGGCCCCGAAGATCCAGATCCACATCCCGACCTCCGGGCCCGCGACTCCGGCGACCGGCTCCTCCTTCCGCCTGATCATCGACACCGTGGTGACCGAGGGGGAGGTGGACCTCGCCTCCTATTCGGAAGACGAGACCCGGCGCCTGCTGGCGGTGGCCGGCTACGAGGCGGTCAGCCCGGTCTACGACATCGTGACCGACGGCGTGGTCCAGATCTCGGGCCAGGTGCAGGTCGGCATCCAGTACTCCGACGGCCTGCTCGACACCCTGCTGTCGAACCCGGGAGAGCTGCAGATCGCCCGCGTCGCCAACGGCGAGGTCCAGATCCTCCCCACGGTCCTGAACGATCTGCTGAGCGGAGTGCTCTGGGCCTCCTATACGGTCCCCAGCCCTAGCTCGGCGTCCGGAGGAGTCAGCCTGGCGCCCGTCGGCTCCCGGGTGATCCGCTCCAGCCCGCGGCTGATCAAGCGGGGGGATCTCACCTCGGTCACCGGCAACTCCGACGACGGCCCCGGGCTCGATCCGTTCGGCGGCTACGTCATCGTTTATCCGAAGCCCTGAAGAGAGCGCCGGGAGCGCCGGCAACTTACCTGCTCAGGCCGGCGCTCCCAGCCTTCTTCAGGACGCCCCGGCCAGGGCCGCCTCCTCCTTGCGGGCGCGCAGCAGCGAGGCCACCACCGCGACCGTCAGGATCAGCGCGATCACCCCCAGGGAGATGAACGACGGAATCTTGTACAACTCGACGATCGTCATCTTGACGCCGACGAACACCAGCACGGCCGAGAGGCCGAGCTTCAGGTAGTGGAACTTGCCCATCACCCCGGCCAGCAGGAAGTAGAGGGAGCGCAGCCCGAGGATCGCGAAGACGTTCGAGGTGTAGACCAGGAACGGATCCCGGGTGACGGCGAAGATGGCGGGGATGGAGTCCACGGCGAAGACCAGGTCGGTGGTCTCGATCAGCACCAGCACCAGGAAGAGTGGCGTCGCCGCCCAGCGGCCGGCCTGCTTCACGAACAGGTGGTCCTTCACATAATCCCTGGTCACCGGCACCAGGCGCCGCACCAGCTTGAGGACCGGGTTGTTCTCCGGGTGCATCTCGCTGTTCCGGAAGAGCGCCATCTTGAGGCCGGTGAGGATCAGGAAGGCGCCGAAGATGTAGATCACCCAGTGGAACTGGGCGAGCAGGGCCGACCCCGCGAAGATGAACGCCGCGCGCATCACCAGGGCGCCGAGGATGCCCCAGAACAGCACCCGGTGCTGGTAGGCCGCCGGCACGCTGAAATAGCCGAAGAGCAGGGCGAAGACGAAGATGTTGTCGATCGAGAGCGACTTTTCGATCAGGTAGCCGGTGAAGAACTGGAGAGCGGGGTCGGCGCCCTTGAAATACCAGAGCGCGGCGTTGAAGATCAGGGCGAGAGACACCCAGACCAGGCTCCAGACGGTGGCCTCCCGCATGGAGACCTCATGGGACTTGCGGTGGAAGACGCCGAGATCGAGGGCGAGCATGGCCAGGATGAAGAGGTTGAACCCCACCCAGAGCCACAAGGAGGTTTCGGGCATCGCCTATCCTTTCGAGATAGGCCGTGGGAAAGCAAAAAGCGAGACCCCACGGCACAGTCAGTGTCGTGGTGGTCTCGCTGAAGTGCCGGGGCACTCGAGACGGCCGAGGGTGAAAACCCTGTCTTGACGACCGCCTCTCCCGGGAACGTCCCGGGCCGCTACTCCCCACCCAAGGCGGTCATTGTAACCGAAGTGCCGGCCGGCGGATTCCCATGGCCCACCGGCAAAAACGGACCGGGCTTCTCCTTCGCGGCGTGCCAATTTGGCGCCGCCGGCACGGGCGAGAGTTGAAAAGCCCTTGAAAGCGTTGGGAATATTGGCTGGCAGGGCGCTTGCTTTCTATGGAGCATCGAGAGAGTCGGTAAGAAAGGAGAGCGCAACGCTCATGAGCACAACCCGCAGTCGCCACCTCGCAACCATCTTGCTCGTCGTGGGGGCTGTCATCTTCGGCATGGTGTTGGCGGGAGGCCTCCAGCTCACTGTTCCGGGATCGGCAGAACCCCAGCAGGCGGTCCTGTCCGCCTCGCAGATCGCCAGTTCCAACGGCGGCGCCATCCGCGCCCTGCCGAGCTTCGCGGACCTGGCCCAGGCGGTCGATCCGGCCGTGGTCTCCATTCAGGCAGCAACAATCGAGAAGAGACCGTCCAACCGGGGCGGGGGCGGCGTCGATCCGTTCGAATTTTTCTTCGGACCGCGCCAGCGCCCCGACCAGCAGAACCCCCAGGGGCGCCCGAACCCGCGCCAGCAGCCGCAGCAGAACCCCGGCCAGGGCCAGGATGAAGAGGACTATCGTTCCGATTCCGGCGGCAGCGGCTTCGTGATCAGCCGCGACGGCCTTGTGGTGACCAACTATCACGTCATCGAAGGCGCCACCAACGTCAAGGTCCATCTGGGCAACCGCGACTATCCCGCCCAGATCAAGGGCTCCGATCCCGAGACCGACATCGCCCTGCTCAAGATCGACGCTGGCAACAGCCTGCGCTATCTCGAGCTGGGAGACAGCGAGACGGTGCGGGTCGGCGACTGGGTGATGGTCATCGGCAACCCGCTCAACCTCGACAAGACCGTCACCACCGGTGTGGTGAGCGCCAAGGGCCGGTCGCTGGGGATCGGGGACATTTCGTTCGAAAACTTCATCCAGACCGACGCCGCCATCAACTTCGGCAACTCGGGCGGCCCGATCGTGGACATGCAGGGCAACGTCATCGCGATCGCCACGGCGATCAACTACGGGGCCGAGAACATCGGTTTCGCGGTGCCGGTGAACACGCTCAAGAACATCCTTCCGCAGCTCCGGGAGAAGGGGAAGGTCAGCCGCGGCTACCTGGGCATCGACATCGGCAACCTCGACTACGAGCAGGCCCAGGCCTTCGGCCTCGACGCCGCCGAGGGCGCCCTGGTCAGCAACGTGCGCCCCGACACGCCGGCGGCCGACGCCGGGATCGAGCACGGCGACGTCATCCTCACGGTCGACGGCCGCCCGGTGAAGACCACCCGCGACCTGATCGACTACGTGTCGAGCCGCGGCCCGAGCGCCACGGTGACCCTGGAGGTCCTGCGCGACGGCAAGCGCCTCAACAAGCAGGTCAAGCTGCGCGAGCGGCCGGCCGACGGCGAGCCGACCGAAGAGGTCGAGAAGCCGGCGGAGCGCAACCCGATCAACTGGCTGGGCCTGGATTACCAGGAGATCAACCAGAACACCCGCAGCCTCTACGGCCTGCCCCGCGACGTCGACGGAGTGGTGGTGACGGACGTCCGCGCCACCAGCCCGCTCTACGAGAAGGGGGTGCGGCCGGGCAACGTGATCCTGGAGGTCAACGGCCAGGAGGTGAAGAGCACGGCCGAATTCGAGAAGACGGTCTCGTCCCTCAAGTCCGGCTCGTTCATGCGGCTGTACCTCGGAGTCTTCGGCTCCAACGGGCAGCGCGGCCAGTTCTTCGCCGTGACGCGAGTGCCCTGACCGGGCCCTCTCGTCTCCCGGCTTCCCTGGTTCCCAAAAGGCCGGCCCCGCGGGGCCGGCCTTTTTCGTCCTCTTTTTGTTACACTGCGGAGCAATGGTCAAACCCAACGACAGCAGTTACCGCGCGACCGTCCTCGTGGTCGATGACGAGGCCTCCATCCGGGACAGCCTGCACATGATCCTGGACTACGAGGGCTATCGGGTGGAGGAGGCGGCGAGCGGCGCCCAGGCCCTCGCCCGCGTCGCCGAGCGCCATCCCGACGCCATCATCCTCGACATCAAGATGCCGGAGATGGACGGTCTGGAGCTCCTCCGGGCCCTGCGCGAGCGCGGCTACGACATGCCCGTGCTCATGATCAGCGGCCACGCCGACATCGCGACCGCCCTGGAGGCGACCCGGCGCGGCGCCTTCGATTTCTTCGAAAAGCCCCTGCAGCGCGAGCGCGTGCTGCTCTCGCTGCGCAACGCCATCGACACCTCGCGGCTGCAGGCCGAGAACCGCAACCTGCGGCGCAGCGAGGAGAGCCTGATCGGCGGCGCCCAGGCGGTCAAGCGCCTGCGCGAGACGATCGAGAAGGCGGCGCCGACGCCGGCCACGGTCCTGGTGACCGGCGAGAGCGGCACCGGCAAGGAGCTGGTCGCCCGCGCCATCCACCAGCTCTCGCCGCGCCGCGACCGCGCCCTGGTGCAGGTCAACTGCGCCGCCATCCCCGAGGAGCTGATCGAGTCCGAGCTGTTCGGCCACGAGAAGGGGAGCTTCACCGGCGCCGTGCGGCGCCAGCTCGGCAAATTCGTGGCGGCCGATGGAGGTACGATCTTTCTCGACGAAATCGGCGACATGTCGGCGCGGACGCAGGCAAAGGTTTTGCGTGTCCTGCAAAGCGGGGAGGTGGAACCGGTGGGAGCCGAGAAGACGGTGACGGTAGACGTCCGGGTGGTGGCGGCGACGCACCGCAACCTGGAGGAGGAGATCAAGGTGGGGCGGTTCCGCGAGGATCTCTTCTACCGGCTGAACGTCATCCCGATCCGCACCCCGGCGTTGCGCGAGCACCTGGAGGACGTCCCGCTCCTGGTGGAGTACTTCGTGCGGCGGTACGCCGAGCAGAACAATTACAAGGCGAAGGAGTTCACGCCAGAGGCGCTGGCCCATCTCAAGGCGCTGCCCTGGAAGGGCAATGTCCGCGAGCTCAAGAACCTGGTCGAGCGCCTGCTGATCCTCTCCCCCGGGGAGCAGGTCACCCGGGAAGACGTGATCTCCGCCACCGGCGGGGCGCGCCCGGAGCTGTCGAGCGCGATCCTGGCGGTGCAGACGCTGCGGGAGTTCCGCGATCTGTCCGAGCGGATGTTCTTGATCCACAAGCTGGAGGAGAACAACTGGAACGTGACCCAGACCGCCCAGGCGATCGACACGCCGCGCAGCAATCTCTATAAGAAGCTGGACCAGTACGACATCCGCCGGGAGGAGCCCCGTGAAACCTGACATCGGCAAAATCGTCTATCGTCTTCTGGAGGAGAGCGGAGCCTTGCGTCACGGGCACTTCCTGCTGTCCTCGGGCTATCACTCCGGGGCGTACGTGCAGTGCGCCCTGTTGCTCGAAGACCCGGTCCGCTCGCGGCGGGTGGGCCAGGAGCTGGCCGACCTGTTGCGGCAGTTCCATCCCGACTCGGTGCTGGCGCCCGCCCTCGGCGGCGTGATCATCGGCCACGAGGTGGCGGCGGCGCTCGGCGTGCCGTTCCGCTTCACCGAGCGCAAGGGGGAGGAGATGGGGCTGCGCCGCGGCTTCGAGATCAAGCAGGGGGAGCGCGTGGTCATCGTGGAGGATGTGGTGACCACCGGCCGCTCGACCCTGGAGACCGCCTCGCTCGCCACCTCGCGCGGCGCCCGGGTGGTGGCGATCGGCTCGATCATCGACCGCACCGCCGGACGCGACCCCTTCGACGTGCCGTTCCGCTCGCTTCTGGCGCTCGACCTGCCGTCCTACCCGCCGGGCGAGTGCCCGCTCTGCAAGGCGGGCGCGGCGGCGCCGGAAAAGCCCGGCAGCCGGCCCGAGCCCACCGCCGCCGATCACGGCGGGGAAGACCCCGAGTCGGCCGCCGGCACGGCCGGCGCCGACCGCGGCCTCGAAGGCGGCGCGGTCTGACCGCCGTCTGACCGCCTCGGGGGGGGGCGGGGCTACCCCTCTCCCCGCAAGGCGAGCTGCGGCTCGATCCGGGCGGCGCGCCGGGCGGGGAGGTAGGAGGCCATGACCGCCACCAGGACCAGCACCGCCGCGACCCCCGCGAAGGTGGCGGGATCGGTGGCGCTCACCCCGTAGAGCAGGCTGGACATCCCGCGGGTGAGCGCCAGCGCCCCGGCCACGCCGAGCGCGGCGCCGGCCAGCGCCATCCCGATCCCCTGGCCCACCACCATCCCCAGCACGCGCTCCCGCGTCGCCCCCAGGGCGATGCGGATGCCGATCTCCTGCGTCCGCTGGTTCACCAGGTACGAGATCACGCCGTAGATGCCGATCGCCGCGAGCACCAGGGCGAGGGCGGCGAAGGTCCCCAGCAGGACCATGTAGAAGCGCGGCTGGGCGACCGACTGGGCGACCACGTCGTCCAGGGTCCGCCCGTTGTAGACCGGCAGGTCGGGGGCGAGAGCCCGCACCTCGGAGCGGGCCTGGGCGAGGGCGCTCTCCGGGTCGCCCGCGGTCCGCAGCACGACGGAGACCGAGCCGATCGGCCACTGGTCGAACGGCGCGTAGACCTCCGGTACCACCTCGTGGTCGAGGCTGACCTGGTGGACGTCGCCGACCACCCCGACGATCTCCCCGCCGAGCATCTTGTCGTCCTTCCCCCAGCCGATGTTGAGCCGCTGGCCGAGCGGGCTCTCCTCCGGGAAGAAGCGGCGGACCGCCGCCTGGTTGACCAGCAGCACCGGCTGGCTGCCGTCGCGGTCGCGCGGGCTGAAGCCGCGCCCCTGGAGCAGTGGGATGCCCAGGGTGCTCAGGTAGTCCGGCGTAACGAGGCGGACCAGCAGGGTCTCATCCTGCCCCGGCGGCCAGGGGGGCTTCCCCTCGATCGTGAAGCTGATGTAGGCGTTGCCGCTACTGGAGAGCGGCAGGCCGAAGCCGGCCGCGGCTGACCGTACCCCCGGCACGGTGCGCAGCCGCTCCACCAGGTTGGCGACGAAGGCGCGGACCGGCGGGTCGTCCGGATACTGGTTCCTGGGCAGGGAGACGTTGAAGGTGGCGACCCCCTCCGGCCGGAAGCCGAGATCGACCCGCTGGAGCTCGGCGAAGCTGCGGATCAGCAGGCCGGCCGCGGTGAGCAGCAGGACGGCCAGGGCGGTCTCCAGGATGACCAGGGCGTGGCGGGCCCGGCGGCTGCCGGGGCTGCCGAGCGCCCCCCGGCCGCCCTCCTTGAGGACGCGGTTCAAGTCCGGCCGCGAGGCCTGGAGCGCCGGCGCCAGGCCGAACAGGACGCCGGTGAGGAGCGTCATGAACAGGGTGAAAGCGAGCACCGGGCCGTCGAGGCGGACCTCCTGAAGGCGAGGGATCCCCTCGGGCCCGTGCGCCGCCAGGAGCCGCACCGCCCAGAACGCCAGCAGGAGGCCCGCCGCGCCCCCCAGGAGCGACAGCAGGACGCTCTCGGTCACGAGCTGGCGGGCGATGCGCCACTGGCCGGCCCCCACCGCGGAGCGCACCGCGATCTCCCCCTCGCGGCCGGCGGAGCGCACCAGCAGGAGGTTCGCCACGTTGGCGCAGGCGATCAGCAGGACGACGGCGACCGCGCCGAGCAGGATCAGCAGCGGCGTGCGGACGTCGCCGACGCGGAACTCGGTCAACGGCACCAGGGTGAGACCGTAGCCGGCGTTGGCGTCCGGGAAGGCTTCGGCGAGGTGCTTGCCGAGCGCCTCGGTGGCGGCCCGCGCCTGCTCGAAGGAGACGCCGGGAGCCAGGCGGGCGATGGACTCGTACTGGTAGGCGCCGCGGTTCTGCTTGTCGTTCTCGCTGTAGATCCGCGGCGTCCAGATCTCCAGGTCGGCCGGGAACTGGATGCCGTCCGGCATGACGCCCACCACGGTGTACGGCTCGCCGTTGAGTTGGATGGTCTGGCGCAGGATGCCCGGATCGGCGCCGAAACGGCGGCGCCAGAGCCCTTCGGACAGCACGGCGACGTGGTCGGTGCCGGCGGCGTTCGCCTGGTCCTCGCCCGCCGCGAAGCCGCGGCCGAGGAGCGGCCGGACCCCGAGGGCGGAGAAGAAGCCGGCCTCGACCTTCTGGCCGGAGAGGCGCTCGGGCTCCCCCTCCTTGCCGGTAAGATTGAAGGTCTTGGTGTCGACGATCGAGGAGCCCGCGAAGAGTCGCTGGGTCCGCCCCATCTCCTGCCAGTCCACGATGTTGGGGGCGGAGCTGGAGGGATCCGTCTCTCCCTCGTAGACCGACAGCATCTGGACCAGGCGGTCGGGCTCGCGGTAGGGGAGGGGGGAGAGCAGCACGGTGTGGACCACGCTGAAGATCGCGGTCACCGCCCCCGTCCCGAGCGCCAGGGTGAGGATGGCGATCAGCGTGAAGGCCGGGTGCCGCGCGAGCTGGCGGACGGCGAAGCGCAGATCCTGGAAGAAGGTCTCGAGCTGGTCCGACCACTTCATCTGTCTCTCCTTGCGGGTGGCGAGATCGCGGCAGTAGTGCCGGGTCCCTTCGAGATCGCCGAACTGGCGCAGCGCCTCCTGCCGCGCCGTCTCCGGGCTCCAGCCGGCCGCGATCAGGTCCTCGGCGACGCGGTCGAGATGGAAGCTCAGCTCCTCGTCGATGTCCGCGGCGACCTCCCCGGGCGTGCGCCAGGGGAAGCGGAAGCGGCGGCCCGGGGGCCTTCCAGGGGCGCGCATGCGGCCGCCCTCAGGCGGTCTCCAGGACCTTGAAGACGGCCTCGGCGTACTGGCGCCAGGTCGAGACCTCGAGCTGGAGCTGCCGCCGCCCCTCGTCCGTGAGCTGGTAGAACTTGGCCCGCCGGTTGTTTTCGGAGATCCCCCATTCGGAGGCGATCCACTCGCGCTTTTCCAGCCGGTGGAGGGCCTGGTAGAGGGCCGCGTCCTCCAGGGTGAGCACGCCGTCGGTGCGCTGGCGGATCCACCGCGACACGTCGTAGCCGTGCATCGGTTTCCAGGAGAGGGTCTTGAGGATCAGGACGTCGACGGTCCCGTGCAGAAGGTCGGTCGATGAGCGTGGCATGTCTACTCCCCTCACGTAATGAGGGGAGAGTACCGCCCGGGGAGGAGGGATGTCAAACCGCGAGCTTGACACGCAACTGCTCACAATGAGGGCAGACTTCGCACTGTTTTGCTGTCTCAAATAGCAGCGCTGCGGAAACTCTTTCACCAGAGGATGACTGACTCTGAGCTGGAGCCCGCCTCCAGTACGGGGGCTTTGGAGCTGCTGTGCGGTTTTATTTTGTGAGGAAGGGGAGGCTTTGAAGATCCATCCGAATGATCTTGTCCTGGAGGGACTGGTCCAGGCCCGCGCCGGAGATCCGCGCCGGCTGCTGGACCATCTGGACTGCTGCCCGGGCTGCTCCCGGCGGTTCGAGACGCTGCGCGGCGATGTCAGCGGCATCAGCGGCATTGGAGATATCGGTGACGGCGGCGACATCGAAATCCAGTCCGGCGACAGCTATCGTTCCGCCCTGGAGAGCAGCCGCCGGGCGTACCAGCGACACCGCTCCGCCCTCGACCGGGAACGGGCGGTGGCCGCCAAGCTGGTGGAGGAGCTGACCCGCCTGCGGCCGGACCAGCGCGACGCCGCGCTCTGGACCTCCACCCGGTATTCGACCTGGGGGGTTTTCGAGCGCCTGGTGGAGAAGAGCCTGGATGTTGCCGGCCACAGCCCGGTCGAGGCCGAGGAGCTCGGCCTCCTGGCGTTGCGGATCTCGGACGGCCTGCGGGCGAACGAGCACCGCCGGGAGCTGATCGAGGACCTGCGGGCCCGGGCCTGGGGGCACATCGGCAACGCGCGCCGTTGCCGCGGGGACCTCGCGGCGGCGGCGGACGCCTTCCGCCGGGCCTATTCGCACCTGCTCCAGGGGACGCGCGATCCGCTGGAGAGGGCCCTCCTGTCCGAGCTGCGCGCCGCGTTCCTGCGCGACCAGGGGCACTTCGAGGCCGCCCTCCGGCTCCTGCAGCGCGCCCTGGTCCTCTTCCAGGACCTCGGGCAGGAGCACCGGGTGGGGCGCTGCCTGGACGACATGGCGGCGATCTGGCGCGTCACAAAGACGAAGGGCGGCGCCGGAGAGATCTCCGGACACCGCCCTGAATTGCCAGCCTAGGCCGGTCTGCTACCCGGGCTACTCCTTAATCCCGGCCCTTGCCGTGCCGGCTCTCGATCCGCCGCCCGGAATCGGACGGCGGCGAGGACGGGCGCAGCGAGGGGCCGGAAGAGCCCCGGTCGGGCCGCGAGCTCGGCGTGCTGTAGGTGCGCGGCCGCTCGCTCTCGGAAGAGGAGGGTCGCGACGGCGCGCTCACCCGCGGCGTCTCCGGGCGGCTCGGGACCGTCCGGGACGGCGGGGTGTAGCGCTCCCGCTCCGTGACTGACGGCCGAGAATAAGGCTCGCTCGACCGCCCCGCGGAAGGGTACGAAGGGGAGGTATAGGACGGCCGGCTGCCGGCGTCCGGCCGGGTGTCGGTCTGCGGCACCGGACGGCTGTACCCCTCCGTCCGCGTGGTCCGCTCCCGCACCTGGATGCGGCGGTCGTCGCTCGGCACGCTGCCGCTATCTGTCGAGGACGGCGAGGACGGCCGGTCGGGGCGGGCATAGCCCTCACCGACCCGTCCGCTCGACTGGCCGCTCGGCTGGATGACGCGGGGCTGGGCGGTGGTGATCCCGCCGCTGCCCCGGACCTCCGGCCGCGCGATCGGCTTGCGCTCCTGTGTCGGCGTACCGCCGGTCTGCGGAGAGGGGATCTCCTGCACCCGGTAGCGGCGGCCGTCCGGATCGTCCGGCCCGACGCGGCGGCGGGGGAGCGGCTCGCCGCTCTCGCCGCCCGAGGAGACGGTGGGCCGGCTGAGGACCGGCCGGTCCGGTCGCGGTGCTCCCTCGGAGCCAGCTCCGCGCAGCGTCGGGCGGGTCCGGGAGCTACCGTCCTCCGCCGCCGGATTCGCCGTCGTCACCCCGGCCCGGGCCGCCGGCTCCTTGCCGGTCGGAGTCCGGGTGCGATCACGCTCCAACACGATCGGCGAGCGGCCACCGTCGCCGCCGAAGAGCTGCGGGCGGTCCCCCTGCTCGGTCCGGACGCCGGGCTGCTGCCGCGGCTTGCCGGATTCGGCGGTCCGCACCGGCTTGCGCGCCGAGCTGCCGGGATCGAGCGGCGTGCCGGCGATGCGCGGCCGGTCCGGATCCTTGGCGACCACCGTGCGCTGCACGTTGGCCGGCAGCTTCGGCGAGCGGCTGATGAACGAGGTCACGTCCGGCAGATCGCCATCGGCGCCGGCGGCCCCGGCCGTTCTCCGGCCGGCGCTCGCCTGGAGCGTGCGGATGGCGCGGTCCGGGTCCTTCCAGAGCTCCGGCTTGAGCGGCTTCGAATTGGTCGTGACGATGCCGCGCTGCAGCTCGCGGGCGCCGCCCCGGTTCAGGCCGTCGACCGGCACGGCATAGCGGTGCTGGTCGCGCCGGCCGAAGTGGTCGTGCGGCACGAAGTTCCAGTGATACCAGTCATCCCAGCGGCCACCGGCCCAGCCGTAGAGGCCGTCGTGGAAGCCCCAGCCGTAGCGCGGGCCGTAGTAGCGGGTGTAGTAGCCGACCGGGCACCAGCCGGTGTAGGTCGGGCCCCAGTACCAGTAGACCCAGGCCGGCGCGAAGGTGTAGCCGGGCTCCCACACCCAGCCGTAGGCCGGAATGTAGTCCCAGGTGCCGTAGTGATAGGGCACCCAGCCCCAGGGCTCGTTCGACACCCAGGCGATGCCGCTCGGCGTCCAGCCCCAGCGGCCCAGCGAATACGGGCGCCAGTCCGCCGCGACGCGCGGCCGCCAATAGGCGCGGCTGTCGACGTAGACCCAGCTCCCGTAGCGGCTGAGCGGCGCCGCCTGGTAGCGCAGGTTGTCGTCCTCGATATAACGGAGGTCGGCCTGCGACACGGCGCGGTACTGATCGTTGAGGTCGCGGCCCCAGCGCTCCAGAGCGTCGAAGGCGCTGGCCGCGCGGACCTCGGAGTCGGTGCCCTCGTCCCCCTCGACCAGGGCGCGCTCGTCGGCGCGCACCACCGTCGAGCCGCGGTCGGTCACGACCTCGGCGCTCCCCGTGCGGACCACCACCTCGCTCCAATCGTCGCCGTCGGCGGTGATGCGATAGGTGCCGAAGTTCTGGACATAGATGGTCGAGTTCGGCGTCTCGATCCGGGGCAGCTCGTCGCCGAGCGAATCGGTCGTGACGATGAGCTGCATGTTGCCCTGGGCCAGGCGCAGGACCGAGGCCCGGGCGTCGGAGTCCGGCGAGGCGGCGAGCTTCTCGAGCAGCAGCTCGGTGCCGCCGTCCAGACGGACGATGTTGAGGTCGGACAGGACGATCTCGACGCGCGACCGGTCGGCCACCCAGAGGCGGTCGCCGGCGAGCAGCGGCTGGTTCAGCTCCGCTTCCGAGCGGTCGCGCGAGCCGGCCTGCATGAGCGTCGCCTCGCCTTCCAGGACGCGGATGTACCCGTAGCTGCCGCGATCCTCGGCGGCGGCGGCCGGGCCAACCCAGACGGCGGCGATCAGCGCCGCCATCAGCCAGATAGAAAACACACGGGCTCTCTTGGTGTACATTTGCTTCTTCCTCTCCCTAGCGGGACGATACCTTCGATCCCCGGCTAGAGCAACTTCCAGGCCAGCCCTCCTATTCCGGGTAAAAACTGCACTTTGCCGCGTTCTGGGCCCGCTGGCGCACGTCTTTCGAAGGCTTGGCTATAATGATGCGCCTCGGATGCGGCGGGTGGGGTGTCCCCCCGAGGCGTCAGCGGTGTCCGCCCTGGGCGCCGCCGTATGAGCCTGGAGTCCTTGGATCCCGGCAGGGAGGCGAGCGCACGTGTCTCTGAAGAGCTGGTTTGGCGGCGGCAACAAGAACGCCGAGCAGAAACAGCAGGATTATTCGATCGACGACCTGATCGTGCTCGAGAAGTACGACGAGGCCGCCGACCGTCTGAAGGCGAAGCTCAAGCTCAACCCGGCCGATCTCCATTCCCACCTCAAGCTGGCCGAGGTCTACGCCGGTCTCAAGCAGCACGAGAAGGCGGTCGACGAATTCAGCTTCGTGGCCGACGAATACGCCCAGGACGGCTTTTACGACAAGGGCGTGGCGCTGCTGTCCAAAGCCCAGAAGCTCGCCCCGCTCGACCAGTCCATCCGTTTCAAGATCGAGCGCATCCTGCGCGAGAAGAGCATGGAGACCGTGCGCGGCGTCGCCCTGGAGGGCCTGCGCCAGGCGGGCAGCCAGGTGGCCGGCACCTCGGCGGTCGAGCTCAAGCGGCTCTGGCACCACCTGGCCGCCACCGCGGTCGTCCAGCAGCTCCCGGGCGAGCAGCTCAAACGCCTGTTCTCGTCCATGGAGCTGGTCCACCTCAAAGAAGGGGAGGCGATCGCCGACGAGGGGAGCTCGGACCCCTTCCTGCTGCTCCTCGTGAGCGGCGTGGTCGAAGCCTTCATGAACGACGGCGAGCGCCAGATGGTCCTGCGCACCTTCACCGGCGGCGACATCATCGGCGAGACCCCGCTCCTGGAGCGCGGCGTCTGGCCCGCCTCCTACCGCGTGTCCGAAGCGGTGACCGCGCTGCGCCTCGACCGCCAGGGGCTGGAGCAGACCCTGGTCGGCAACCCCGATCCTCGCCGGTTCCTGGAGATCCTGCGCGAGCAGCACAACGACCGCGACGTCGCCACCACCCTGAGCCGCCTGCGAGGAGCTTGATGTCCATCCTGCCGATCCGTATCTACCCCGACCCGGTCCTGCGCGTGCGCTGCCCCGAGGTCACCGAATTCGACGCGGCCCTCCGCAAGCTGGCCGCCAACATGGTCGAGACCATGCACGCCGCCCCCGGCGTCGGCCTCGCCGCGCCGCAGGTGGGCGTCACCCGGCGGCTCGCCGTGGTCGATCTCTCGGTCGGCGAGGACCGCTCGCAGATCCATATCCTGGTCAATCCGAAGATCGTGGAAAAAGAGGGGCTCGAGACCGAGGTCGAAGGCTGCCTCTCCCTGCCCGGGATCAACGACAAGGTGGACCGCCCCCTGCGGGTGAAGGTCAAGGCCCAGGACCTCGACGGCCAGCCGATCGAGCTGGAAGCCGACGACTGGCTGGCGCGCGCCCTCTGTCACGAGATCGACCACCTGGACGGCATCCTCTTCGTGGATCACCTGCGCGGCCTGCGCAAAGAGCGGGTCAAGCGGCAGCTCCGCCGGCTGGCCGAGAGCGAGGTGGCGGTATGACGCGGCGCGGGCTCCTGAGCCATCTGGCTTCCCTGGTCCTGCTGGCGGGACTGGCCGCCTGCGGCGGCGGGGGAGGCGGCGGCAGCCCGACCGAGCCGCCGCCCCCGGTGACGCCGGCCGTCGCCTTCACGGGGTCGGGCGGCTCCACCGCCAACAGCATCACAGTCGCCCAGGGCGCCGGCACCAACGGCACCACCCTGGAGCTGGAGATCCGCGCCAACAGCGTCCAGGACCTCTACGGCGTCGCCTTCGACCTGGAGTACCCGAGCAACCTGCTGCGCTTCGAGAGCAGCGCGAACGCCACCGGATTCCTCGACCAGGGCGGCGCCCAGGCCTCCTACGTCGCCAGCCTCGCCCGCGCCGGCCTCCTGGTGGTCGGCTACACCCGGCTGGGCCAGGTCGCGGGCGTCAGCGGCTCGGGCTTGCTGGCGCGCGTCCGCTTCACCGCGATCGCCACCGGCTCCGGCACGGTCCGGTTCTCCAGAAACTCCGCCTACAGCTCCCAGGGCGCGGTCATGGCCAACGTGACCTGGTCTGGCGGCACCGTGCAGGTCAACCGTCTCACCCCCTGACATCCCGGGAACCGATCTCCGACTCCAGACCCCTAGAGACCCCAATGACCGAGCTCGTCCTTTTCAACACCCTCGGGCGCCAGCTTGCCCGATTCGAGCCGACCGTGCCCGGCGAGGCCCGCCTCTACACCTGCGGCCCCACGGTCTACAACGAAATCCACATCGGCAACCTGCGGACCTTCGTCTTCGAAGACCTGCTGCGCCGCACCCTGCGCTACCTCGGCTACCGCGTCACCCAGGTGATGAACATCACCGACATCGACGACAAGACGATCCGCGGCGCCCAGCAGGCCGGCATCCCCCTCGACCAGTACACGGCGCCCTTCATCGAGTCCTTCCTGCAAGGGCTCGACACCCTGCACGTCGAGCGCGCCGAGATCTACCCGCGCGCCACCGAGCACGTCGCCGAGATCGTCGAGCTGATCGAGCAGCTCATCGCCAAGGGGTTCGCCTACGAGAGCGA
>DATAHG010000451.1:0-4867 GCA_036263295.1 Thermoanaerobaculia bacterium
CTCTCGACGACCTGCCGCAGCAGCGGCTCGAGATCCACCGTCTCGGCCGGCTCGGCCTCCAGGTGGGCGTCGATCTCGGTGATCTCGCGCATCCCGGAAAGCAGGCGCTCCATGCGGGCGACTTCGCGCTGGGCCATGACGGCCAGGCGCCGCCGATCCTCGGGGTCCTCGACCTCGGCGAGCATCTCGGTGGTCGAGCGGATGGTGGCGAGCGGGTTCTTGAGCTCGTGGGAGACATCGGCCGCGAACGACTCGGTGAAGCGCAGATGCCCTTCGAGGCGGCGGGTGAGCTGCTCCAGGGCCTGGGTGAGGTGGCCGATCTCGTCCTGGCGGCCGGAGGCGGTGAAGCGGCCGCGCAGACGCCCGCGACCGTCGAGCAGGGCGTTGGCCTCCTCGCGGAGCGCCCGCAGCGGACGGGCGATGGTCGCCGACACGAACAGGCTGAGAACGACCGCCGCCGCGACCGACAACAGGAAGACCCGCAGGATGTGGTGGCGCACCTCGATCAGCGAGGCGAGGATCCGGTGGGTGGACTGGGAGACCAGGACGGCGCCGATCACCTCGCGGCCGGAGGCGCCGCCGCGCACCGGGATGGCGCTGTGCAGCGTGACCACCCGCGCGTCGCCGGGAGTCGGCCGGGTGGCGGCGCCGTAGCGGCCGGCCAGGGCCTCGCGCACCTCGGGGAGCGGCGAGGCGCGGTCGGCCCCCTCGGCGATCCGGCCGGGGCCCTGGCGCACCGCCGGGCCGATGCGCGGCCCGCCCGCGCCGGAAAGCCGGCGCCACAGGCGGTAGGCGGCGGCGCCGCCGCGGTAGAGCAGGCTGTCGCGTGTCTCGGGCGCCTCGGAGGCGGTATACGAAGGGGCCGGCACCGCCGCCGGAGCCCGCGGCCCGAGCCGGGCCGAATCGGCGGCGAGCGCCGGACCCGGGGAGTAGACCCGCATCCGGGAGTCGGTGCGCCGCTCCAGCCGGCGCAGGAGATCCTCGGCCGCCGCGGGATCGATCGCCTCGCCCCCGCCGAGCGCCGCGGCGACGAGCCGCCCCTGCTGGACCATCGAGCGCTCCTGGACCTCCAGGAGCTGGCGCTCGTAGACGTCGAGATAGAAGAAACCGCCGGCCGGCAGGAAGACGAGGAGGAGCCCGAGCGCGAGCAGCCGCACCGACAGGCGCGAGAAGAACGGCTGGCGCGGCGCCTTCACGGCCGGTACCGGTAGCCCAGGCCGTAGACCGTCTCGATGGCGTCGAAAGCGGGGTCGGCCTCGGCCAGCTTCTTGCGCAGCCGTTTCACATGGCTGTCGATGGTGCGATCGCTCACATAGGCGTCGTTGGGGTAGGCCTCCTCGATGAGCTGGGCGCGGGTCTTGACGTGTCCGGGGTGGCGGGCGAGCGCCTGGAGCAGCAGGAACTCGGTGACCGTGAGCACGACCGGCGCCCCGTCCCAGGACGCCTCATAGCGCCGCAGGTCGAGCCGGAGCCGCCCGGCGTCGAGCCGCTTCTCCTCGGACCCGCCGGCCGGCTGCTCGCGCCACGCCGCCCGGCGCAGCAGGACCTTGATACGGGCGACCAGCTCGCGCATCGAGAACGGCTTGCAGAGATAGTCGTCGGCCCCCAGCTCCAGGCCCAGCACGCGGTCCAGCTCCTCGTCGCGCGAGCTCAAGAAGAGGATCGGCAACCGCTCAGACAGCGCCCGCAACCGCCGGCACAGCTCCAGCCCATCCATCTGCGGCATGCGGACGTCGAGCACCGCGAGGTCGGGAAGATCGCGCTCGAAGCTGCGCCACGCCGACAGCCCGTCGGCAAACATCTCGACGCGGTATCCTTCACGCTGGAGGGCGAAGCCCACGGTCTCCCGCAGGTTCTCCTCGTCGTCCACCAGGGCGATCCGCCCGCTGGCCGGGTTGGTCATACCGACTGAATCTACCGCAACTCGATGGACCGCTCGCACTCCACCGCATTTCTCTCCGGACCGGCCGCGAAACCGCCGCAGCGCCGGGCAAGGCGAGGTCCGAAAAAGCAATGACCTTCGGCCTCGCCACAGTTTACGGCCGGCTCCGCGAGAATCCCCGCGGGACGAAACCAAACCCGGGCGGGTCTGGAAGATCTTCTCTGGGCTCGCCAGCGATCCGGCCCGGCGCCGAGGTTTTCCCCAGGCCCGGGGAAAACTTCCCGGGCCTGGGGAAAACTTCCGCGGGGCTCCTTAGTTTTAGGAGAGGCTCCTTGTTTTTCCCTGGCGCCGGGGAAAACCTCCCGGGCCGGGGAAAAACTTCCGCGAGGCTCCTTAATTCTAAGGAGAGGCTCCTGGGTTTTCCCTGACGCTGGGGAAAACTTCCCGGACCCGGGGAAAACTTCCGCGGGGCTCCTTGGTTTTAAGGAGAGGCTCCTTGTTTTTCCTGGCGCTGGGGAAAACTTCCAGAGCCCGGGGAAAACTTCCGCGAGGCTCCTTAGTTCTAAGGAGAGGCTCCTTGATTTTCCCTGGCGCTGGGGAAAACTTCCCGGGCCTGGGGAAAACTTCCGCGGGGCTCCTTAGTTTTAAGGAGGGGCTCCTTGTTTTTCCCTGGCGCCGGGGAAAACTTCCTGGGCGGGGGGGGGAAACTTCCGCGGGGCGGCCTGGTTTCAGGAGCAGCGCCTGAAATCCCGTGGCTCCCGCCACGATTCCGCCACAATCCGGTCCCATTTTGCCTTGACCCCGCCCAAGCCACGCCCTGCCGGCGCGGTCTACTTCCCTCCAGAGCCGGCCTGAGCCGGCGTCATCTCAACCTGGAGGGATCTCCATGAACCCGTTTCAAGCCGAGCGCCGTTCCATTCGAAGCTCGCCGTTCTGGAAGCTGTTCGTGATCGGTTTTCTCATCCTGCTGCTCTGGATCCCGCTCGGCATCGTGCGGTCGCTCATCTCCGAGCGCGAAGGGCGCCGCAGCTCGGTCGCCAACGAGGTCGCGGCCACCTGGGGCTATTCCCAGACCCTCGGCGGGCCGGTGCTCACCGTGCCCTATCTCGTGCCGGTGCGCGGCCCCAAGGGAGAGATCAACCGCGTCCGCCAGATGGCCCATTTCCTGCCCGAGAGCCTCAAGGTCGAAGGGACGGTCGCGCCCGAGCGGCGCAGCCGGGGCATCTTCGAGGCAGTGGTCTACCAGGCCGACCTGCGCTCGTCCGGCACCTTCCTCCAGCCGCGTTTCGACGAAGGGGGCATCGCGCCGGAGGACATCCTCTGGAAGGAGGCGTTCCTCACCATCGGAGTGTCCGACATGCGCGGGATCCGGCGGGGAACGACCCTGCGCTGGGGGGAGCGCGCCCTGCCTGTCTCCCCGGGCGGCGGCGAATCGGGCATCTGGGAGGCCGGGCTGCGGGTGCCGGTACCCGACCTCGCGGCCGGCGCGCCCGGGACGGTCTACCCCTTCCGCTTCGACCTCTCCCTCGACGGCAGCGGCGCCCTGAGCTTCCTGCCGTTCGGCAAACAGACCACCGTGGCCCTGCGGTCGAGCTGGCCCGACCCGAGCTTCGCCGGCGCCTTCCTGCCTGAATCGCGCAAGGTGGGGGAGAACGGCTTCCAGGCGGTCTGGAACGTCGCCTACTTCGGCCGCAGCTATCCGCAACAGTGGAGGAGCCCCGACGCCGAGCGCGTCGCCCCCACCAAGGCCCTCAATGACTCGGCGTTCGGGGTGGAGCTGTATCTGCCGGTCGACGCCTACCAGAAGACGGAAAGATCGGTGAAGTACGGCCTGCTCTTCCTGATCCTCACCTTCCTGACCTTCTTCCTCTACGAGGTGTTCAGCCCGTTCGCGCTCCACCCGGTGCAGTACCTGCTGGTCGGCTCGGCGCTCTGCCTGTTCTACCTGCTCCTGCTGTCGATCTCCGAGCACGTGCCGTTCGGGATCTCCTACGCGATCGCCTCCGGCGCCACCATCGCGCTGATCGGCGGCTACTCCTGGGCGATCCTGCGCGGGGCGCAGCGGGCCCTGGTGATGAGCGGCGTCCTGGCGCTGCTCTACGGCTACCTCTACGTCCTGCTCCAGTCCGAGGACTACGCCCTGCTGCTCGGCTCGGTCGGCCTGTTCCTGATCCTCGCCCTGGTCATGTACGTGACCCGCGGGATCGACTGGTACGGCTCCCGGGGCGGGTCCGCACCAGAAGGCCCCCCGCCGGTCGGGCCGCCGCCGGTGGCCTCGGTCGAGGGATGAGGCGAGGCCTGCCGTCGAGGTGCTTGGTTAAAAGCTGGGGGGGGAGGGTAGGATTCCGCCGCCATGGACATCCGATCCCTTTCCCCCGTCGCAGGTATTGGCCACCTGGCTCAGCGCAAGACTCGGAAGAACACATCGACGGACAGAACGAATGGCCGCCGCCCCCACCGTTCTACCCGGCTCCAATAGCGGAACTCATTCCCGTAACGATCTCGCCTTCTTGGGTAGAAGCAAGATAAGGGAGAACAATAACATTCTCGTGGACATATCAGCGGCTGCCCCGGAGCTCTTCCTGGACTCGGCGCAGCAACTCTTCGCGAGTCGCCGGTTTCGTTGACTTGCCATTCGTCAGAAAATTTCTCGGAAAGCTGACCTCCTTACTGCCATGGATGGTCACGATTCCAGTCTCTTCGTCAGTCCAGAGGAACTCGCCCTGCTCGCGCCAGGTAGATTCGAGATCGATGAACAGGAGCACTTCGTCTCCGATCTCAGGAAGGTTTGCATAGGAAGGATGAGTTTTGCAGATACCAGTGGTGCCGATTTCGAACACGCCAATCGGCATGAATATAAAATGAGCCGAGCTCCGGTCGGCAGGTCCTTTGATGGTCTCCTCGGGATGGATTTGCAGAAGAATGCCGGGAATGTTGCGGTGAAAACCCGCCTTTCGAACGGTCACCTTGGCAACGAACACCCAG
>DATAHG010000452.1:0-1835 GCA_036263295.1 Thermoanaerobaculia bacterium
GCTGAGCCGCTTCCTGGACCGCCACAGCGGCGGGCTGCCCCTCGCGGTCGCCGAGCTGATCAACTACCTGTGGGACGAGAGCATCCTGGTCTCCCAGGAGAGCGGGCGCTGGGGGCTGGCCTCCGCCCTCCAGGACCTCGAAGGCCGCCTCGCCACCGACCTCGACGAGCTGATCCGCCTGCGGATCCGCCGTCTCCCCAACTCGACCCGCCGCCTCGCCACCCTGGCGGCGGTGGCCGGGCAGACCTTCGAGGTCCAGCTCCTCCAGAAAGCGGGGGACGAGCACATGGCCGTCGTCGAGCTGGGCCTGGAGATCCTCCTCAAGCGCTGGGCCCTGCGCCAGTTCGCCCATACCTGGACGAGCAGCCGCCGGGAGCGCGACATCGTCATGTGGGCCCGCGGCGCCCGGCGAGGGAGCTTCGAGTTCGCCCACAAGCGCATCCGCAGCGCCCTCTACCAGGAGGTCAACCCCTTGCGGCGCCAGGCCATGCACGAGCACACGGCCGCCGCGATCGAGGATCTCTGGGGCGAGCGCTATCCCGAGCGTCTGAGCCATCACTGGAGCGAGGCCGGGCGCTGGGAACGGGCCCTGCCCCTTCTGCTGCGCTCGGCGGCGCGGGCCACCGAGGCCCTGGCGCCGGATGTCGCGGCCTTCTACTTTGGCCGGGCGCTCGCGGCCCTCGACCAGCTCGCGGCGGGCGCCCGCACCGACGAGGAGGCCGCCCGCTGGCGGGCCGAGCGCCTCCGGGTCGACTCCCTGCAGCGTGAGTCCGCCCCCCTCTCCGTCGTGTAAGAAGTCCTTCCTAGACCTCTTGACAGGGCTCTTGCGCGCCTCCTACACTGTTAGCAGTCATCGCGGGTGAGTGCTAACAGACCCGCGATACTCGAGTCCGAATCAACCGAACAGCAGCACTGAGTCTTTCATCCTCAAAATCAAGGAGGTAGAGCCGTGGTGAATATCCGTCCGTTGCACGATCGGGTCGTGGTGAAGCGCATCGAGGCGCAGGAGCAGGTCCGGGGTGGCATCATCATCCCCGACACCGCCAAGGAGAAGCCGCAGGAGGCCGAGGTGATCGCGGTCGGTCCCGGCAAGTTCTCCGACGACGGCAAGCGCGCCCCGATGGACGTCAGCGTGGGTGACCGTATCCTCATCGGCAAGTACTCGGGCAGCGAGATCAAGATCGACGATGGCGAGTACGTGATCCTGCGCGAAGACGAGATCCTGGCCGTCGTCAACCCGAACGGCAACAAGTAGATCGCGGTTTTTCCCGTACCCAAACATCTCTAGGAATTCAGGAGAGAGAACATATGGCTAAGCAGATTACCTACTCCGGGGACGCGCGTGCCGCGATCCTGCGGGGCGTGAACAAGCTCGCGGACGCGGTCAAGGTGACCCTCGGTCCGAAGGGCCGCAACGTCGTCATCGAGAAGAAGTTCGGCTCGCCCACGATCACCAAGGACGGCGTCACCGTCGCCAAGGAGATCGAGCTGGCCGATCCGCTCGAGAACATGGGCGCCCAGATGGTGCGCGAAGTCGCCTCCAAGACCTCGGACGTGGCCGGTGACGGCACCACGACCGCCACGGTCCTGGCCCAGGCGATCTACCGGGAGGGCTCCAAGGTCGTGACCGCCGGCGCCAACCCGATGGAGATCAAGCGTGGCATCGAGCTGGCCGTGCGCGCCGCCGTCGAGTCGATCGACAAGCTGGCCAAGCCGGTCGAGGGCAAGGACATCGCCCACGTCGGCACGATCTCGGCCAACAACGACGAGGAGATCGGCCGCATCATCGCCGAGGCGATGGAGAAGGTCGGCAAGGACGGCGTCATCACCGTCGA
>DATAHG010000453.1:0-3987 GCA_036263295.1 Thermoanaerobaculia bacterium
TCCAGCGTGAAGACATCGCCCTGGCGCAGGACGCCTTCGGCGCCGGTGCTCTTGCGGAACGAGGGGTACTCGTGCAGGTCGAAGCCGACGCCGTGGCCGAGGTTGTGGACATAGCCGTGGGTCGTGCCGGGGTGAGAGATCGGGGTCGGGTATCCCGCTTCCTGGAAGATGCGGCAGACCTCCTCCTGGAGCGACCAGCCGCGGACACCGTCGGCGGCGGCGCGGTAGGCGGCCTGAAGGGTGCGTTCCACCGCGTCGTAGGCGCGGGCCACCGGCTCCGGCGGGGTCCCCCGGCAGAAGGTGCGAGTGCAGTCGGCGAACAGCTCGCCGTGGGGGAAGAGATCGACCACGATCGGCTCGCCCGAACGCAGAGCGCGGTCCGGCGTGCCGGTCGAGTGGGGGACGCCCCCCTCCTCCCCCGGGGCCAGGATGTTGCCGCGCGGCTGCTCCATGCCGCGGGCGGCGAGCACCTGGGCGAGCTCGGCGCGCAGGCGGGCGACGGTCAACCGCTCCCCTTCCAGCCAGAGCACGCCGTCGCGCTCGTCGGCGGCGGCGAGGCGGGCGGCCACGTGGCGCATGGCGGCGCAGGTGGCGTCCGCGGCGGCACGGATGGCGGCCAGCTCCTGGGCGCTCTTCCGCTTGCGGAAGAGGCGGACCAGGGTGTTGCCCGGCACCCACTCCCAACCCTCGCGGGCGAGGCTGGCGCAGGCGCCCTGGATCGTGCCGGCCGAGCCGTGCCCGGCCAGGGCCACCCGGCCGGGCCGGATGCCGGCGCGGTCGAGGGCGCGGCCGGCCACCGCCGCCAGGAAGTCGGCCGGCTCCGGCCGCTCATCCTGCCAGCGCGAGACTTCCAGCTCTTCGGGGGTCAGGCGGTCGAGGCCGGTGCCGGCGGCCTCGTCGCGTTCCATGGGGGTGAAATAGGCGAGGCGCGGCGCGCCCCCGCGCGGCACCACGAGCAGGCATTCGCCGATGTGGGCGTGGCCGGTGAAGGGGGCGAGGTCGGAGTCCTGGGCATTCTGGGCCAGGACGAGCAGGGCCTCGCAGCCCCGCTCCTCCAGACCCGCCCAGAGCTCCCGCAACCGCGGGTCGGCGCCGTCGTTACCCAAGCGGTCTTACAGGCTCTGGTTGATGAAGCTCTGGAAAGCCGACTTCGGCATGGCGCCGAGCTTGCGGCCGGCCATCTGGCCGTTCTTGAACAGGATGAAGGTCGGGATGCTCGAGACCTGGAACTTGTAGGCGGTCTGCTGGTTGTCGTCGACGTTCATCTTGGCGATGCGCACTTGGCCGTCCATCTCCTCGGCGATCTCTTCCAGGACCGGGGCCACCATGCGGCAGGGGCCGCACCAGGGGGCCCAGAAGTCCACCAGCACGGGCTGGTCGGAGCTCAACACCTCGGATTCAAAGTTGTCGTCGGTGATCTCCACGATCTTGTCGCTGGCCATCTCTCTGATCTCCTTACGGATGCCTCGCGAGGCGTCCGCTGAATCGTTGTCGCTCTGCGGGACCGGGCGGCCCCCCCTCCGCTACTTACAACTCGGCGGGGAGGGCGTCTTGTTCCATCCGGCGGCGCAGGAAGTACTCCCGGGCCGCCTCGACGTCGCGGCCGATCTGGGCCGAGAGGTCCATCACGGTGGCGAAGATGCGCTCCTCGCGCAGCCTTTTGAAGAAGGAGAGCTCGACGCGCTGGCCGTAGACGTCGGCCTTGAAGTCGAGGATGTGGCTCTCCACCACGCGCTGATAGTTCTCGTACACGGTCGGCCGGGTGCCGATGTTGGTGGCGCAGTCGAAGCTCCCCGGCAGGCTCGGGAAGAACACCCGGCCGGCGTAGACGCCGTCGGCCGGCAGCAGCTTGTTCTCCGCCGCCAGGTTGATCGTCGGCCACCCCAGGCGCTTGCCCATGCGGTCGCCGCGCACGATGGTGCCGCTCACCGCGTAGGGGCGCCCCAGCATCTCGGCCGCGGACTCCACCCGGCCCTCCAGGAGGGCCCGGCGAATGCGGGTGCTGGAGATCCGCTCGCCGCCCAGGAAGACCTCCTCGACCCCGAACGCCTCGAAGCCGAGCTGGCTTCCCAACTCCTTCAACAGATCCAGATTCCCGCCCCGGCCGTGGCCGAAGGTGAAGGTCTCGCCGACATAGATCTCTTTGAGGTCGAGCTGGCCATGCAGGAAGTCGCGGATGAACGGCTCCGCCTCGATCCGCGCCAGGTCCGGGGTGAAGCGGATGACCAGCACGGCGTCGACGCCGGTCTCGGCGAGGAGCTTTTCCTTCTGGGCCGGCGTGGTGAGCGGCAGGGGCGCCTGGTCGGGGCGCAGCACCGCGACCGGATGCGGATCGAAGGTGATGACGACGGCCGGGCCGCCGATCTCGCGGGCGCGCGCCACCACCTGGTCGAGGATGGCGCGCTGGCCGAGGTGGACGCCGTCGAAGTTGCCGATGGTGGCGACGCCGCCGTGCGGCAGGTCGCGCCCGTTGGCGTTATAGGCGTCCTGGACGACGAGCATGGAGCTGGCCGAATCGAGAGAGGAGCGGGCCACGGTCAGGAGTAGTGGGCGGAGACCGGCTCCGCCATCTCGGACGCCTGCACCAGGGGGGACGGCGCGAGGCGGGACGGCCCGGTGATGTGGCCGACCAGATCGTTGGCGTAGGCCTCGGTGATCTCCACCTCGGCCAGGGTGCCCGCCGGAGCGGTGCCGTCGTTGATCAGCACGCGGCCGTCGATCTCCGGGGCCATGCCGTAGTGGCGCCCCTGGAGGAGGTGCTCGCTCTCGTCGCACGGCCCTTCGACCAGCACGGTGAGGCGCTCCCCCACCAGCCGGCGGCGGCGTTCGATGGCGATCGGCTGCTGGGCTTCGAGGAGCTGGCGCAGGCGGCGGCGCGCCGTCCCCTTGGGCACCCGGCCGCCCAGCTCCGCCCCCGGCGTGCCGGGCTCGGGACTGTAGGCGAAGCCGCCCAGGTGGTCGAAGCGCACGGTCTTGATGAACGCGAGCAGGTCCTGGAAGTGCGCCTCGGTCTCGCCGGGGAAGCCGACCACGAAGGTCGAGCGCAGGAAGATGTCGGGGACCAGCTCGCGGGCGCGCTCCATGAGACGAAGGTAGCGCTTGGCGTCGCCGCCGCGGCGCATGGCCTTCAAGACGTCTCCGGCGCTGTGCTGGAGCGGGATGTCGAGGTAGGAGCAGAAACGCTCCTCCTGCCCCATCAGACGGAGAAGGTCCTCGTCGAGGGTGGTCGGGTAGGCGTACAGGAAGCGGATCCACGGGATCGTGGTGTGCTCCAGCAGCCCTTCGACCAGGCGGAGCAGGCCGTGCCGGCCGAGCCCGAGGTCCTCGCCGTAGCGCGTGGTGTCCTGGGCGATCAGGTTCAGCTCGGTGATGCCCGACGCCTCCAACTGCCGGGCCTCCTGCACCAGGCTCTCGACCGTGCGGCTGCGGAAGCGGCCGCGCCAGATCGGGATGGCGCAGAAGGTACAGGGGTTGTTGCACCCCTCGGCGACCTTGAGGTAGGCGTAACCGTGGGTGGTGAGGAGGCGGGGCGCGGTGTGGTCGAACACCAGGTGGGCCGGCGCCGGCAGCGGCGGGCCGCCGCCGAGTTGGACCAGGTCGCCGACGTCGCGGAGCTGGTCGAGGCTGACGAAGCCGTCGATCTCCGGGATCTCGCGGGCGAGGTCCTGGCCGAAGCGGTTGACCATGCAGCCCGCGACGAGCACCTTCTCCACCCCCTGCCCTTTCTTGCCGACCGCTTCCAGGATGGTATCGATCGACTCCTGCTGGGCCTCTTCGATGAAGGCGCAGGTGTTGACGACGACCGTCTGCGCGGCGGCGAGATCGTTGACGACCTCGTAGCCACGGCGGGCGAGCTCGCCGAGCATGATCTCGCTGTCCACCAGGTTCTTGGGGCAGCCGAGGCTGATCATGCCGACGGTGGGACGGGCTGGGACGGGAGGTTTCGGGGGCATACGCATGAGCCGGGGAAGTCTAACAGATCGAGGG
>DATAHG010000454.1:0-4703 GCA_036263295.1 Thermoanaerobaculia bacterium
GCCGCCATCGTGGTCCTGATTCTGGCGGCGATCCTGACCTTCGTCCTCCTGAGCCGCCGTGGCGCGGCGCGCCCCGGGGAGGAGCCGGACCCGCCCACGCCCACCGCTCCGGCCCCGGCTCCGCCGGCGACGCCGGACCCGGGGGCGACCCAGGGAGCCGCCGCGACCCAGGGCACCGCCACGCGGCCCGGAACGGCGGCCGTCCCGGCTCCCGCGCAAGCCTCGGCCAGGAACCCCGCCGCGGCCCCCGCCCGGCCGGCGGTCGATCAGGCCCAGGTGGACGCGATCTTCGAACGCGAGATGGCCAAGCGCACCGAAGCTCTCCGCCGGCAATATGAGGAGAAGGAGCGCCAGCTCAAGCGCGAGATCGCGAAGAATGTGGCGGCCAAGCGGGCCAAGGCCCCACCCGGAGAAGGCGGCGAGCCCGCCAATTCCGCCGGCACCGCCGCGCCGGAGCCGCAGCCCGAGCCCTCCCCGCCTCCCGCCAGCTTGTCAGCTTCGTGAAAGCACAGTATTCTCCCGTCGCCAGGCACGTGGTACCAACGATTTCATCGAAGCAGGCGAGGAGATGATGAGCCTTTCCGAACAGCAGAGAAAGTTCTACGAGAACACCCTCGCGGTGACCAAGCAGGAAATGGAGGAGCTCGACCGCATGATCGAGGAAGAGCTCGCCAAGGTGAAAGACCGCCTGGCCGAGCTCCAGAACGCCAAGAAGGCCTCGCGGCAGATGTATGACGCGGCCTGCTTGCGGCTCGGCATCCAGAACGATCTGGAATTCGAAGAAGGCCGGGACTCCTCCGACTTCTGATCCTCCGGCGGTCCTCCCGAGGGATCGACTCATGGCCTGGTTCCGCAAAGCCAAGAAACCCAAGCCCGTCCGGGAGAGGGTGCGCAGCTCCGTCCCCGAGGGCCTCTGGGTCAAGTGCGACGGTTGCAAGGAGATCATCTACTCCCGCGACCTCGACCGGAACCTGCGCGTCTGCCCCAAGTGTGACTTCCATTTCCGGATCGATGCGCGCAGCCGCATCGCCCTGCTGCTCGACGACGCCGAGCCGCGCGAGCTGTTCGAAGAGGTCAGCCCCACCGATCCGCTGAGCTTCCGCGACACCAAGCGGTATCGTGACCGCATCAAGGCCTACCAGCAGGCGATCGACGAGCGCGACGCGGTGGTGGTGGCCCAGGGGCGCCTGGAGGACATCCCGGTGGTCCTGGCCTCGATGGAGTACCGCTTCATGGGCGGCTCCATGGGCTCGGTGGTCGGCGAAAAGATCACCCGGGGCGCCGAGCGGGCCCTGGAGCGCCGCACCCCCTTCATCGTGGTCTCCGCCTCGGGCGGCGCCCGCATGCAGGAGGGGGTTCTCTCCCTCATGCAGATGGCGAAGATCTCCTCCGCCCTGGCGCGGCTGCGGGAGGCCCGCCTGCCGTACCTCTCGATCCTCACCGATCCGACCACCGGCGGCGTCACCGCCTCCTTCGCCATGCTGGGCGACCTCAACATCGCCGAGCCCGGCGCGCTGATCGGCTTCGCCGGTCCGCGGGTGATCGAGCAGACGATACGCCAGAGCCTGCCCGAAGGGTTCCAGACCAGCGAGTTCCTGATGGAGCACGGCTTCCTCGACCTGGTCGTCCCGCGGGTGGAGCTCAAGGAGACGGTCGGCCGCTGCCTGAGGCACCTGATCCAGTAGCCCCGTCCGGGTCTGGCCAGCGATGTCCCTGTCTCCGGATGCGATCCTCGCCCGGCTTGAAGGGTTGGGGATCCGCCTCGGCCTCGAAAACACCGGCCGGCTGCTCGCCGCGCTCGGCAGCCCCCAGCTCCGCTACCCCACCGTCCTGATCGCCGGCAGCAACGGCAAGGGCTCGACCTCGGCCCTGCTCGCCGGCATGGCCACCGCCGCCGGCTATCGCACCGGCCTCTACACCTCGCCGCACCTCGAAACCGTCGAGGAGCGGCTGCGGATCAACGGCCGGGCGGTCCCGCCGGAGGTCCTGAGCGGCCTCCTGGAAAAGATCCTCGCGGTCTCCGAACGGGAGCTGGGAGGGCTGCCGACCTACTTCGAGGCGATGACGGTGGCGGCCTTCCTCTGGTTCGCTGAGAGCGGGATCGACCTCGGGGTGATCGAGGTGGGGCTCGGCGGCCGGCTCGACGCCACCAACCTCTGCGATCCGGTTCTCTCGCTGATCACCTCGATCAGCCTGGAGCACACCGAGACGCTGGGGGACACGCTCGCCGCGATCGCCCGCGAGAAGGCGGGGATCCTGCGGCCCGGCCGGCCCGCCCTGACCTGGGTGGAGGAGCCCGAGGCCTTGGACGCGATCCGGGCGGTGGCGGACGGCCTGGGTGCCCGTCTCACCTCGGCCCCCCGGCGGGTGATCGTCGAGTCGGCCGAGTCGCTCGGCTGGGAGGGGCAGCGGGTCTGCCTGGCGACACCGCTGCACCGCCACGACCTGCGGCTCGCCCTGCTCGGCCGCCATCAGATCCGCAACCTGGGCCTGGCGGTCCTCGCCGCCGAGACCCTGGAAGGGATGGGCTTCGAGCGGCTCGACGCCCAGGCCATCGCGGCCGGCGTCGAAGACTGCCGCTGGCCGGGGCGGCTCGAAGCCGTGGACCTGCCGGACGGCCGCTGCGCCGTGCTCGACGCCGCCCACAATCCGGAAGGCGCGGCGGCGCTGGCCGACTTCCTGGCGCGGATGGGGGCCTCCTACGACCTCCTGTTCGGCGTCCTCGCCGACAAGGACGCCGCCGCGATGCTCCGGCCGCTCGCCCCGCGAGCCCGCCGCATCGTCCTCACCACCCCGGCCAGCCCGCGAGCCCGGGCGCCGGAGGAGCTGCCGGCCCTCCTCCCCTCCCTGCCGCCGGGCCGCGAGCGCCAGATCCTGGTCGAGCCGCACCCCGGCCGCGCTCTCGACCGGGCCCTGGAGGGAGGGCCGGGCGGCGCCTCTCCGACCCTGGTGATCTGCGGCTCGATCTACCTGATCGGCGAGATCCGCCGGGGCTTGCGCGAGCGGCTCGGGGTGCCGCCACCGGCCGGATTGACCGTCCCGGCCGATCTTCGTGACTAAACATTCCAGGAAAGAGTGGCCTACTTTCCCCTCCTGAGCGACACTAGAGAAGAAGAATCTTGTTGTCATCTGCCGCGGGCGGCCGGGCCCATGCCGGACCGGTGCGACCCTCGGCCTGGGAGGCTCGCATGTTCAGGAACCGGAAATCGTCCGCGTCCCGGCTCGCGCTTGTCGTTCTGATCTTCGTTCTCTCCGCGCTCGCCGCACCCACCGGAGCCCGGGCCGCCGGGACTACCACGGCGGCGCCGGAGGCCCCCCCGGCGGGCTCCACCACCTGCACGGGGTGCTCGTTCATCGGGCCTTATATCGACCCGAACGGCGGCGGCACCCGCTCCTGAGCGCCCCCGTCCGCGACCTCTTTTTGCCGGGCTGGCTTCGATTGCCGCATTTTGTGAGAGAATCGCGTCTAATCGGAGACAGAACCGGCAAGGGAGGTCAGGGATGGCCCAGCACCCGTTGTTGACGACTCTGGAGTCGTTCCTGGAAGGCTCGTTGCGCGCACAAGAGCGCCGCGAGGTCCTGCGGCACCTCCTGGGGCGGTGCGACGTCTGCATCAACCTCCTGCAGCCGGCGATCGCCGCGCACTTCGGCGGCCTGCCGGGCGCGCGGCACTACGAGCAGGCGGAATACGAAGCGGCGATCGACCGGGCGATCGATCGCGCCGTGGACCGGGCGAGTCGCCTGGCGGTCGGGGAGAAGCTGCCGCCCCCCGTTCCCGCGGAGCGCCACCAGGGGGAGGACCGCTACGCGGTCTACGAGGCCTTGCTGGACCACACCGCGGGGCTCCGGCACGACAACCCCGAGCTGATGGTCCAGGCCGCTCTCAACGTGGTCGCGGTCAGCCAGCAGCTCGGGGTGCGCCACGGCTTCAGCCCGGCGGAGGTGGCGGACATGCAGGCGCGGGGCGCGATGGAGCTGGCCAACGCTCTGCGGGTCGCCGATCGCCTCTGGGAAGCCGAGGCCCAGATCGAGCGCGCCGCCCAGCTCCTCGCCGAGGGGACCGGCAACGCGTCCCTGAGTCTGCGCCTGCGCGACATCCGGGCCTCCCTGTTGAGCGCCCGGCACCACTATCCCGAGGCGCTCGCTCTCCTGTCCGAGATCGAATCCGAGCACCGCCGGGCCGGGAACCGGCACGGCGCCGGCCGCTCGCTGCTCGCCCAGGCGAGCCTCGTGGCGCAGCTCGGGGATCCGGACGAGGCATTGCGGACCCTGGAACGCGCCCGGCCGCTGCTCGACCCGGTCCGCGAGCCGGACCTGGCCCGGATCGTGGCCCACAACCGGCTGCTCATGCTGATGGACGCGGGGCGCTGCGAAGAGGCCCTCGAGCACCTCCGGGAGAGCGAGGCCCTGCTCGCCTCCGGCGGCCGCCTCGATCAGGCCCGCGGCCTCTGGGCCCGCGGCCGGATCTTCGCGGTCCTCGGCCGCTTCGGCCTCGCCGAGAGCGCCCTCCGCCAGGCTCGGGAAGAGCTGACCGCCCTGGGCACCGGGGCCCACGCCGCGCTCGCCGGCCTGGAGCTCGCGACCCTGGTCCTGCGCCGCGGCGAGCGGGAAGAAGCCCGCCAGTACGCCACCGAGGCGATCGACGTGTTCACGAGCCTGAAGATCCGGGACCAGCAGGTCGAGGCGATCCTCGTGCTCGGCGA
>DATAHG010000455.1:0-12182 GCA_036263295.1 Thermoanaerobaculia bacterium
AGCTCTGCAGGAGGAGACGGTCCGCTCCGAGATGGAGCCCTGGCTGGCCGGATCCGGTTTCCAGATCGCCGATTGGCAACCCCTCTCCGGGGACGTTTCCCCCCGCCGCTACACCCGCCTCGCGTTCGCGGATGGCACCACGGCGATCCTCGCCACCTATCCGCCGGAGGTGCAGGCAACGTGCCCGCGCTTTCTGCGGACGACGGAGATCCTGTCGGCCGGCGGTATCCCGGTGCCGCGGATCCTGGCGGTGGACTGCGACCGCGGCTGGATGGTCGTGGAGGATCTCGGGCCCGAGACCCTGGGGGACTGGCGGGGCCGGGCCTGGGGCGAGCTGGAGGGCTACTTCGGCCACGCCCTGGAGATCGCCGTCCGCATCGGCCGCCTGAACGTGGACGGGCTGGAGACCCTCAACCCGCTGCTCGGCGGCGAGCTGATGACCCGCGAGCTCCAGCAGACCTGGGACGTGTTCCTGGAGCCGCACGGGTTCCTCGCCGATCCGGCCACGGCGGCCGGCTTGCGCGCCGGCATCGACGAGCTCGTCGCCCGCCTCGCGGCCGAGCCTCCGGTGCCCTGCCACCGCGATTTCATGGTGCGCAACCTCATGCCGCTGCCGGCCGGCCGGGTCGTCGTGCTCGACCACCAGGATCTGCGGCTCGGCCCGCCGCTCTACGATCTGGCCTCGCTCCTCAACGACACCCTGTTCCCGCCGGCCGCGGCCGAGGAAGCCCTGCTGGCGCGGGCGCTCTCCAGGGACGGAGACCGCGAGCGCTACCACCGCGCCGCGGCGCAACGCACGCTCAAGGCGGTTGGGACCTACGCCGCCTTCGCCCGGCGCGGCGCCAACCGGCACGTGCCGCTGATCGCCCCCACCCTGGAGCGCTTTCTCGAGCACCTGTCCCGCCTGCCGGAAGGGGACGGCCTGGCAGCGGACTTGCGGCAGGCCTGGGGGGCAGAGCTGGCCGCCCTACGGGCGCCGGTCGCCTGATCTGCTACACTCGACGCTTATTACATCGAGGCCCGGGTGGCCTCGGGAGAAAGAAAGTCATGCTCCACTCTGGCGCGGCGATTCTGGTGCCCATGGTCCCGACGCTCGGGTTCCCCGAGCTCATCATCATCTTCCTCATCATCATCGTGCTGTTCGGCGCGACCCGGCTGCCGCAGATCGGCCGCGGCCTGGGCGAGGGGATCCGCAACTTCAAGAAGGGCGTCCGCAACGACGAGACGCCTGAGCAGATCGAAGGCAAGCAGGAGTCCCGCCCCTCCTGAGCCCGGTCCGCGCCGGGCTCTTCCCCTTCTTGTGATGGACTCGCGGCGCTCAGCGCGCCGCGACGCTGTGGGCTTGCCGCAGGCCGAGAGCCCAGGGCGGAACCTCGTCCGGCGCCGGCGCCGCGCCCTCCTCTCCCCACACGCTCTGGCGGTGCTTGCCATAGAGCGCCAGCACCTTCCTCACGTATTGCCGCGTCTCCCGGTAGGGGGGCACCCCGTTGTGGCGGATCACCGCCGCGGGCCCGGCGTTGTAGGCCGCCAGGGCCATCGGCAGGTCGCCGTCGAAGTGCTCGATCAGGCCGCCGAGGTAGCGGCTGCCGACTTCCAGGTTGACCTTGGGGTCGTAGAGGTCGCGCTCGGATTTACCAAAGGCGGCGGCGGTCGAAGGCAGGACTTGCATGAGGCCGACAGCGCCGCGCGGCGACACGCGCCGGGGGGAGAAGTGGGATTCGGTCTCCACCACGGCCGCCAGGAGGAGCCCGTCCACGCCGTGACGTCCGGACGCGGCGATCAGGGAGGTGCCGTAGGGGAAGCGCTGCAGGAAGTCGCGGTAGCCGTCCTCCCCGGGGTCGAGGGGAAACAGGTCGAAGCGGCGGCGACTGGAGCTGAGCGCCGAAGCCAGATCGGCCCGGCTGACCAGGTGGGCTCCGGCGCGCGAGCTGGCGAGCCGGTTGCTGGGAAGGAACGTCGGTCCCTCGGACGGCGGGACCAGGGCAGCTCCGACCGGATCGGACGGAGAGTCGAACGGAACAACGAGAAACGAAAGGGTAGCGACGACGTAAAACGGCACCCGGGTTCGCTTCATCAGGGCCAAACCTCCTCTCGGGTAGCGATCCCCACTGCGACCCGGCAGGAGCGGAGGGGATCCCCCCGCGGCGGCCGGACCGAGGACGCGTCTGGTCTTGAAAAAGCAGAGACCACCCCCGGCGTTGCCGGGCGTGGCCACACTGATTCCTGGTCTGGAAGTGTTGCGAGATCGGTGCCAGAGGGAGGGCCGGCTGGCCGGGACCGGGGCGGGACACCCGCGATCCGGGCCCCGGAGTGCCACGCGGGCACTCCGGGGTGTCAGAGGGGCATCCGCGGAGGACCGGGCGCCCGATGGGCGATCAGGACAGGGTTTCGGGGGTCCGGACCCGGCGCCGGGCCGCCTTGCGGCCGGGGAGGTCGTAGTCCTCGGAGCCGATGCCGAGGTCGCAGACCTTGTTGCGCAGGGTGTTGCGGTGTACCCCCAAGGACCGGGCCGAACGACAGAAGTTGCCCCGGTTCGACTTGAGGGATGCGACGATGAACTGCTTCTCGAACTCCCGCCTCGCCTGGTCCAGCGTCACCCCACGCCGGACGAGCTCGTCGACAATCAGATACAAGCGTCCATTGAGGTTCTGGTCAGCCAAGGTTTGGTTTCCTCAGGAAGAAGAAGTGAACAGACGCCCAGAATAGCACAGGGATTTGAGCGCCAAAAGACGGAAACCAAGGCGGAAATTCGGCTGGAGAGAGGGGGCCGGGAGGCGCGGCGCGCCTCCCGGCGGGCGGGTCACTTGATGTCGAGCCGGTCGCCGATATAGATCGGGTAGCGCGACTCGATGATCTTGGCCACCGAGGACTTCTTCTGGACCGACAGGATCGCCAGCTCGCCGAGCACGACCGGCGGGGAGCCCGGGCGGTTCGGCCGGTAGATCGTGTAGATGTCGCCGGGGGTGACGTCGTTGTCCTCGCCGCGGTCGATGTAGACCACGTGGTCCTGCCCGAGGGAGACGACGTTGTCCTGCGAGAAGAGGATGACCGGGGCGTCGCGCAGCTTGTCCGCCGAGGCGGGGTAGTTGATCGGCCGCATGGCGGTCGGGCGGCCGAGCGGGACCGGCTCCGGCTCGAAGGGCCGCAGCAGGGTGCCGACCGTGATCGGGTCGCAGGCGTGGACGATCTCGGCGATCGCGGAGCCCTCCTGCACCGACAGCACCCGCACCCGGCCCAGGTAGTGGTAATAGCGGCCGAACAGGGCGTGGCCGACCGGATGGACGACCCGGCGGTTGGGCTCGACCGCGGTGAGCAGGGTGCCCGGCACGAGGCCGGCGGCCTGGCCGCCGTCGAGGTAGACGATGTCGCCGGTGGACAGCCCGTACTTGACGGTGCTCACGGTGCCATAGGTCCCTTGCTCGAGCTCGAGGGCGCCCGGCTTCATCTGCGGCGCCAGGACCTCGTACTCGGACCCCACGACGCTGAAGGGGAACTTCTCGTCGAGGTCGCCGATGAACCCGCTGCAGTAGATGTCGCTCTCCGAGCCGAGCGGCACCGGGGCGCCGGCCGCCGCGCCGGGGGTGAGGACGCCCGGCACCTCCGGCGAGGGGGTCTCCCCCTCTTCGCCGAGGCCGCTGCCGGACCCGGCCAGGCTATCGACCGGCACCACCTGGGGGCCGAGCACCAGCGGGTCGCCGGGGTAGATCCAGTGCGCGTCCAGGATGTACTGGTTGCGCTCCCAGAGCTGCGGCCAGAGGTAGGGGTTGCCGTAGAAGCGGCCGGCCAGGTCCCACAGGGTGTCACCCGCCTGGATGACGTGGACCTGCGCGTCGGGCGGCGGCGCCGGGGGCTCCCAGGCCGTCCAGTGGTCTCCGACCTGATGGAGATTCCTGGGGGGCCGATCGGCCGCCGACACGACGGGCGTGCCGAGCAGAACGGTAGCAAGGACAAAACCCGAAAGCCGCGCTCTCATGAGGGCCTCCTGAGCACAAGAGACAGAGGGTATAGTGAAATCGCTATGCTTTAAGCTATAGCGTTCCAAAAGCTCTGTCAAGTTTATCGCCGCAACCCTCAAGCACTGCTTGAAGTCTGAGCGGAGAACTCCGCAGTAAAACTGGAAACCAGGAGAAGTGTAAACGATCCGGAGGTTTGGCGCACGCCGCCCGGAGGACCGGGCGGCTTTTTAGGGGCTTACGGCAGCTTGCCGCGGCGCTCTTCCGCCACGGCGGCGGCGGCGGTGCCGGCGAAGCGGCGGATCACCTCGCCGTAGCTCTCCCGGGCCCCTTCGGGGTTGCCGAGGGCTTCGAGGGACTGCCCCGCCTTGAGGAGCGCGTCCGGCACTTTGTTGCCCTGCGGGTATTTCTGGACGGTCTCGCGGAAGGCTTCGAGGGCGCCGCGCATGTCGCCGCGGGCGTAGCGGCACTCGCCGATCCAGTATTGGGCGTTGTCGGCGAGGTCGGCCGGCGGGGTAGCCTGGAGGAAGCGCTGGAAGCTCGCCTCCGCGTCCACGAAATGTCCCTGGTGATAGAGCGTATAGCCGCGGTCGTAGAGGGCCTGCGCCGCCGGGGAGGAGGTCGGCTCGGCGGACCCGGTGCTGGGGGAAGGCGCCGGGGTCGAGGGCGCCGGAGCGACCGTGGCCGCCGTGGCAGAAGGCGCCGGGCTGGGGGCCGCGGGAGTCGGGGCCGGAGTCGCCGGCTTGGTCGTGGCCGGCGGGGTCCGGGTCGAGGCCGGGGGCGTGTAGATGCCGGCCCGCGGGTTCGAGGCGGACGGCGCGGCCGGAGCCGGCTTGGCCGGAGCCGGGGTGACCGGGGCCGGGGCGGTCGCCGTGGCCGGCTTGCGGACCGCGGGCTCGGGCAGGTCGATGTCGTCCTCCTCGATGCGGTCGCCGGGCGCGACGCCGTTCTCGATCGACCTCGCCGGAGCGGACGGGGCCGCCGGCCTGGGGGCCGGCGCGGTCGTCCGCGGCGCCGTGCTGGCGGGGGCCGAGGACGGCGAGGAGGACGTGGACGGAGCCGGGAGCCCCGTGCCCGTCGGGCGCGGGGTGGTGGTGCCGGTGCCGCTGGTGCCGCCGGGGCGCTGGCCGCCTTCCATCTCCGTGACCTGCTGGCGGAGGCGGGCCATCTCGACGTCGTTGACCGCGGCGCGGCGCTGCAGCTCGACGATCCGGGCCTTGAGGTCCTGCACCTCCTGCTCGAGGGCGCTGTCGTTCTTGAGAGGCGTGCTGGCGCAGCCGACGGCCAGGACGCACACGGGGACGATCAGCGAGGCGGAACGAAACTTCATAGACCTGCCTTCTTCTCGGGTTCCCCGGCCGGGCTCGCGGGCGGCGTGGGAGGCGCCTCGCGGATCTCCGGGATCTCCCGCAGGAGGGGGCTCTGCGGGTAATCAGCACGGAGCCGGTCGAACGCCTTGCGGGCGTCGTCCGGCTGTCCCATGTTGTTGTACGAGAGCCCCAGGTTGAAAAACACCTTGTCCTTTTCGGGATACTCGGGGAACTCGGTGAGCAGGAACTCGTAGCGCTGGGTGGCGGCGCGCGGGATGCCGAAGCGCTGGTAGAAGCGGCCGATGACGAATTCGTGCTCGGCGAGGTTGGAGCGGACGACCTTGATCTGCTCGGTGGCCTGCGCGGCGTACTCGCTGGTCGGATAGAGGCGCACCAGCTCCTGGTAGGCGTCCATGGCCTTGCGGGTGACCGTCTGGTCGCGGTCGGGCTTCTCCATGCGCTTCGCCAGGCTGTTGGCGATCTGGAACTGCACGTAGGGCGCCTGGCTGCTGGTGGGGAAGCGGTTCAGGAAGTCGCGGTACTTGGCCTCGGCCTGGATGAAGTTGGAGCCGCCGCCCTCCTGGTAGTAGGTGTCGGCGGCGAGCAGCAGCCCCTCGCGGCCGATCGCCGAGTTGGGCTCCACCTCGAAGGCATGGGTGAAGTAGGGCCGGGCGCGGCCATACTTTTCCTTGGCCAGCAGGTCCTTGCCCTGGGCGAGGGCCTCTTCGGCCGAAAGCTGGAGGATCGGATCGTCCGCCGGGCCGCCGCTCTTGCAGCCGACCGCCGAAAGCGCCAGCATCCCGCCCAAGAAAACCGTCAGAAGCAGCGAAGCTCTTTTCATACAGTCTCCGACCGAGCCCGGATACGGATCTCGGACATGGTTCCAACCGGATCGGCGGCGGCGAAGATTCCTGAGCCCACGACACAGACCTCCACCCCAGCCGAAACGACCTGTCGAATGTTATCGCGATCGATGCCGCCATCCATGCCGATTTCCACGGCGGCACCGCTCTCCCGGGCCAGCCGGGCGAGGCGCCGCGCCTTGTCCAGGGCGCGGGGCAGGAATGCCTGGCCGGAAAAGCCGGGGTTGACGGACATCAGGAGCACATAGTCCAGCGACGGCAAGACATCCACCAGCAGCTCGACCGGGGTGGACGGGTTGACCGCCACGCCGGCCCGCGCCCCGGCCTGCCGGATGCGGCCGAGCAGGCGGTCGAGGTGGGGCGAGACCTCCCAGTGTACGGCCACCCGCGCCGCGCCGGCCTCCAGATAGTCGTCCAGCAGCCGGTCGGGGTTGCTCACCATGAGGTGGACGTCGATCGGGATGCGGGTGCGGCGGTGCAGGGCCTTGAGGACCGGGATCCCGAAGGAGAGATTGGGGACGAAGTGGCCGTCCATGACGTCGAAATGGATCAGCTCGGCCTGGCCGGACTCGCAGATCTCCAGGGCTCCGGTCAGATCGGCGAGGTCGGCGGCGAGGATGGAAGGCGCGAGCTTCATCAGGGCAGTCCCTCGGTGAAATCGGCGGTTGCCACGGTGAGCGAGATGAGGTCCTTCTTGGTCACCGGATGGCCCGGCAGCGGGAACTGGCGCAGGATCACGCCTTCGTTCACCCCCTCGTAGCGCTCGAACTTGACGCTGCCGAGGCGGAAGCCGCGCATCTCGAAGGCCGGGCGGATCAGGTCGTAGTTCTGGTAGACCAGGTCGGGCATGATGAAGCGCTCTTCCTGGACGGCCATGGCGAGCAGCAGGTCGGCGGGGCTGGCCGGCGGCACCGACGAGCCCGGATCGGGGTCCTGCTCCAGCACGGTGCCGGGCTGGTGGTCGGCGGTGGTGAAGACTCCGAGAATGCGGCCGACCGCGAGCCCGGTCGAGGACAGGGCGACCTGGGCGCCGGGCAGGGTCTTGCCGAGGAGGTCGGGGACCTCCACCCGCTGCGGCCCGAGCGACAGGATCACCTCGACCGAGCTGCCGCGCTTGACCAGGGTCCGCGCATCGGGATTCTGGAGCAGGATCTGGCCGGCCGGGACCTTGTCGTCATAGCGCCCGTTCTTGTTGACCTTGCCCAGGCTGAGCCCCTGGTCGGCGAGGATGGCGGAGGCTTCGGCGCGGTTCATCCCCTCGACGTCCGGCACCGTGGTGCCGCCGCTGCGGACGAACCAGGAGAACGACGTATAGGCGGCCAGCGTGAAGGCCACCACGACGAGAAAGGCATACGCCAGATACAGGAGTCCTCGCAGGAGCTTCGCCAGCATGCGTCGCAGTCTACCAAAATGGGCCACAATGGGCCCCGCCATGGCGAACCTCCCCCCTCTCGGCGCTCACGTCTCGGTCGCGGGCGGCGTCTGCACGGCCTTCGACCGGGCGACCGACCTCGGCTGCGATGCCATCCAGATCTTCGTCAAGAACGCCAGCCAGTGGCGCGGCAAGGAGCTCGCCGAAGGCGAGGCCGAAGCCTTCCACGCCGCTCGGGCGGGCTGCGCGGTGGGGCCCTGCGTGGCCCACGCGAGCTATCTGATCAATCTCGCCTCGGCCGATCCGGAGCTGCTGGAGCGCTCCCGCGAGGCCCTGCTCGACGAGCTGCGGCGCTGCGAGCGCCTGGGGGTGGACGCCCTGGTCCTCCATCCCGGCGCCCACCTGGGAGCGGGGGAGGAGACCGGCATCGCGCGGGTCGCGGAGTCGATCGACGCGGTGTTCTCGGTCCTGCCGGTCGGCCGCACCCGGCTGCTGCTCGAAAACACCGCCGGCCAGGGGAGCTGCCTGGGGCACCGGCTGGAGGAGCTGGAGGCGATCCGCTCCCGGGTCGCCTCGCCGCACCGGGTGGGCGTCTGCCTGGACACCTGCCACGCCTTCGCGGCAGGCTACGCGATCCACGAGCTGGCGGGCTGGGAAGACTTTCTGGCGGAGATCGAGGGGCGCTTCGGCTGGCACGCCCTGGGGTGCTTCCACGTCAACGACTCGGTGAAGCCGTTCGGCTCGCGGCGCGACCGCCACGCCCACATCGGCGCCGGGGAGATCGGCCTCGACGCCTTCGCCCGATTGGTCACCGAGCCGCGCCTCGCGGCCATCCCCATGATTGTGGAAACCGAGCCGGGGGACGAGATGAAAGGGCACCGCAAGGATCTCAACACCCTGCGGCGCCTCGCCGGAGCCAAGCCGGTCAGGAGCCGGGCAAAAGCCCCTTCGGCAGGTTCTTCATCAGGTCGAACCAGAGCACCACGAACATCAGCAAAAGGATCATCACGAAGCCGACCTGGCTGATGACCTCCTTGACCCGCAGCGACAGGTCGCGGCGGATCACCCCTTCGACGAACAGGATGGAGATCTGGCCGCCGTCGAGGATGGGGATGGGCAGCAGGTTCATGATCGCGATGCTGATGCTGATGAAGCCCATCAGGTGGAGCAGCTCCTTGAAGCCGGTGCGGGCGGCGGCACCGCTCTGGGCCGCGATCTCGATCGGGCCGGCGAGGGCGCTGCCCGGGGCGATCTGGCGGCTGAAGATCTTGCCGAGCACCCGGAAGGTCTCGCGCACGATCACCAGGTTGTACTCCAGGCTGGCCTTGATGGCGCGGGCCGGGCCGTAGCGCTGGTAGAAGCCGGTGCTGCCGATGCCGATGCCGATCTTCCCCACGCCCTTGGCGTCGCGCGGCACCACCGTCAGGACCAGCGGGTGCCCCTTGCGCAGGATGTCCACCTGGATCGGCTTGGCGGGGTGCTGGTTGATGTAGGCGATGAAGTCCTGGTTGTCGGTGACCGGCTCGCGGTCCACGGCGCGGATCTCGTCGCCGACCTGCAGGCCGGCCTTCTCGGCCGGGCTGCCCGGGTCCACCGCGGTGATCTTGGCGCGCAGGATGGGCAGGATGCCCGCGAGGTCCCCCTCGTAGGGGCGGATCTGGCGCGGAGTGACCTTGGTGTCGAAGGTCTTGCCTTCGCGTAGCAGGGTGAGGCCGACCGGCTTTTCCGGCGAGGAGGTGAGGCTCGCGAGGACGTCGGTCCAGTTCTCGACCGGCACGCCGTTGGCGGCCTGGATGAGGTCGCCCCGCCGGATGCCGGCCTGCTCGGCGGACGAGCCCTCGACGACCTCGCCCACCAGGGGGGGCATCTCGGGCAGATTGGTCAGCTCGAAGCCGATCATGAACAGGGCGGCGAACAGGGCGGTCGCCAGGACGATGTTCATCACCGGGCCGGCCAGGTAGACCAGGATGCGCTGCCACCGCGGCTTGTTGAGGAACTCGCGGGGGTCGTCGGTGATCTCGTCAGGGTTCTCGCCACCCAGGCGGACATAGCCGCCAAGGGGGACGGCCGAGACCCGGTATTCCGTCTCGCCGCGCCGGAAACCCCAGATCTTCTTGCCGAAGCCGACCGAGAAGGTCAGGACCCGGACGCCGAAAGCCTTGGCCACCATGAGATGGCCGGCCTCGTGAACCACGATGATGACGCCCAGGGCAAAGGCGAAGGCGAGAACGTTGGTCAGAATGTTGATCATGTTGGATAGACCCGAGAAAAATCTGGTGCGATCGATAGGCGAAGGCCGCCGATTATACAACCCAACGGGGCCGCCGCTTCCGGCATTCCCCGGGGGTCAACGGACGAAGCTCGAATGCCGCAGGACCCAGAGGCCGATCAGGAGGACGGGGGCGGCGAAGAGCATGGCGTCCATGCGGTCGAGGATGCCGCCGTGGCCGGGGAGGATGTGGCCGGAGTCCTTGACCCCGGAGCCCCGCTTGATCAGCGACTCGACCAGGTCGCCCACCTGGGCGGCGATCGAGACCACCGCGGCGAGGGCGAGGATCGCCCCGTCGAGGTGGCCGAGGCGCCAGGCGCTCCAGGCCGCGGCGGCGCCGACGGCGGTCAGCAGGCTGGCGATCGAGCCCTCCCAGCTCTTCTTGGGGCTCACCACCGGCGCCATCTTGTGCCGGCCGATCCGCGAGCCCACGTAGTAGGCCGCGGTGTCCCCCAGCCAGACGATCGCCAGCAGCAGGAAGACCAGCCAGGGGTCCACCTGCTGGAGGTAGTGCAGGCTGGAGATCGGCAGCGCGAAGTAGGCCGTGCCGAAGCCGAGGATCCCCAGCGCCGGCAGCACCTCGTCGAGCGGCGTGCGGGAGAGCAGCACCAGCGTGCCCAGGCCGACCGCGAAGAACAGCCCGGCCGCGAGCAGGTGGAGCCGGGGCTCGGCCCCGGGGCTGCCGGTCAGCGACCAGCTCACCGCCAGGGCCGCAAGGGGGATCAGCACCAGCAGCGCCTTGAGTGGCGCGCGCGGGGCCTGCGGCCGGACGATGGCGATGAATTCGTAAGCCGCCCCGTCGAGCAGGATCACCAGGAGGGCGAAGAACGCCGGCCCCGGCAGGTAGAACAGGGCCAGCAGGGCGAGCGGCGCCAGGACGGCCGCGGTCAGGAAGCGCTTCATCGCTGGGACGCCGGCGGAGCCGTCAGGCCTGGCTCTGGCCCTGCCGGAAGACCCCGGCCGCCGCTTCGGATTCCTCGGCCGCCCGGTCCTGCGCATCGACGCCGCCGTAGCGGCGCTCGCGGCGCTGGAAGTCCAGGATGGCCTGGAAGAGATCGCGGCGCCGGAAGTCGGGCCACAGGGTTTCGGTGACCCAGATCTCCGAGTAGGCGATCTGCCAGAGCAGGAAGTTCGAGACCCGCATCTCGCCGGAGGTGCGGATCAACAGGTCGGGATCAGGCTGGCCCGAGGTATAGAGGTAGCGGCCGATGGTCTCTTCGTCGATGTCCGCCCGCTTGCCGTTCGCCCAGTCGGCGACGATGCGGCGGCAGGCGTCGACGATCTCGCAGCGGCCCGAATAGTTGAGCGCGATGTTGAAATTGAGCCCGCGGCAGTGCTGGGTGGCGTCGATCGTCGCCCGCAGCTCCCGGGCCACCGAAGGGTCGAGCTCCTCCCAGCGGCCGAGGGCGTTGAAACGGATGTCGTTCTCGACGAGGGCCTCGCGCTCCTTGCGGACGTACTCCTTGAGGAGGTTCATCAGCGTCCAGACCTCGAAACGGGGGCGTTTCCAGTTCTCGACGGAGAAGGCGTAGAGGGTGAGGACCGGCAGCTTGAGCCGCGCCGCCGCCTCGACCGTGTCCCGCACCGCCGCGACGCCGGCCCGGTGGCCTTCGACCCGCGGCTGGGAACGCGCCTTCGCCCAGCGCCCGTTGCCGTCCATGATGATGGCGACATGGCGGGGCAGCCGGTCCGGATCGATCCGGCGGACCAGCATTTCTTCGGGAGAGCCCGGTTCGGCGAGTTGGGACGTATATGCCATCGTTCAAAGCCCTTAAATTACCACAGGCGGTTCGGGATCACCTTCCACCCGCCACGGCGGCGGGTAGAACACGCGCTCCAGCACCAGCCCTTCGGCCGGGGCCGTGCGACCGGCCGCCGACCGCGGACGGCCGGACAACAACTCAGCGAAAGCTTCGGGAGACCGCTTACCCAGACCGACTTCGACCAGAGTTCCGACCAAAGCACGAACCATGCCGCGCAGGAAGCCGTCGCCGAGCACCCGGAATCTCAGCTCCTCTCCCACCGCTTCCCAGGTGGCGGAGAAGATACGCCGGAACGGCTGTCCATGCGAGCCTCCGGCCGCCGCGAACGCCGAAAAGTCGTGCCGGCCGGCCAGGAAGGCGGCCGCCCGCGCCATGGCGGGGACGTCCAGGCGCGCCGGAGCGGCCCAGACGAACGGCGCGTCGAGCGGCGAGACCACCCTGGCGCGGCTCAGCCGGTAGAGGTACTCCTTGCCGAGGGCGGACTTGCGGGCGTGGAACCCCGATTCCCCGGGCGGGGCGGGCGGCATGGCGTGGGCCGCGAGGACTCGTAGGTCCTCGGGCAGCCGGTGGTTGGTGCCGTGGACCAGGCCGCGCGGCGGGAAGGGGGATTCCAGATCGAGATGGGCGACCTGGCCGCGGGCGTGGACTCCGG
>DATAHG010000456.1:0-5073 GCA_036263295.1 Thermoanaerobaculia bacterium
CTCGCGCGACAGACCCTCGCTCTGCACCCGCTTCTCCCACGGGAACTCGACCCGCTGCCCCTCCTGGACCTCCTTGCGGGAGGTGTAGACCGCGCCGTTCTTGCCGAAGCTGTCCCCCCGCATGCTGGCGGCCGGGATGTAGGCCATGGCGCCGCGCAGCGACGGGTGGAGGGAGTCGGCGTGGACCGACAGGAAGACCACCTTCTGCGCGTCGCCGTCGCTTCGCGCGGTGCGGCGGAAGAGGCTGTTGGCGAGGTACCAGCGCAGGTTCACCCCGACCGTGGTGTCGGTGATCGGGTAGGGCGGCGTGGTGAGGACCGCGTGGCCGCGCGAGAAGGGCAGCACGTCGGCGTCGCGGATGCGGAAAGCGTCGCCGTCGCGGGTGGTGACCCAGACGTTCGCCGAGGTCTGGCTCTCCAGCAGACGCTTGGCGCGTAGCACGATGTCGTAGACGTAGAGGCTCTCCCAGACCCCGCTCAGGGTGGCGCCCGAGTCCTGGCCGCCGTGGCCGGCGTCGAGGATGACGGTGATCCCGGCCAGGCCGGTGCTCTTCACCTGGTTGCTGAAGTGGGCGCTGGCGCGCACCTCGGCCTCGTACTCCTTGCGCTTGGGGTGTCCCTCGGGCAGGAACTCGGGGAGGAGCACGTCGAACGGGATCTTCACCCGGTAGCCGATCGGGATGTCGGTCACGTCGGCGATCCCGCTGCGCTTGGCAACCTGGGCGGCGAGAGAGTTCACGTCCACCGCGTAGATGCGGCCGGTGAAGCGCACCACGACGCTCGAATACAGGGCCTCGCCGGGACGCAGGCGGTAGACCGCGTACTCGCCGTCCTTGTCCTTGCCGTAGTCGAGCTGGAACGGGCGCTCCGGCACCGGCAGGGCGGCGCGGAAGGCCGGCCGCAGCAGCTCGGCCGGGATGACCACCGCGGCGCCGCGGGCGACCTCGTCGTCCATCAGCTCGTTGTACTCGCGGATGGCGCGGAAGTTCTCACCCGTGCCGGTGAACCACTCCGACAGGTGCCAGAGGCTCTCGCGCTGCATCAGGCCGACGCCGCGCACCTGGTGGCGCCAGCCGTCCGCAGCCCCGCCATCGCCCGGGAAGAGGGCGCGGGCGACCTTGAGCTGCCACACCGGCGACAGGGCGTCATAGGGCACCCGGTAACGCTGGCCGGAGCGCAGCTCGCGCTGGCCGCCGTTGGCGGCGACGATGGCCTCGGTCTGCTTGGCGTCGCCGCACAGCCGGCGGGTCAGGGCGTAGAGCCCCTCGCCGTTCTGCGGCGTGACCTCGACGAAGATGGCGTGGTCTTCGAGCAGGACCGCCACGGCTCCCGTGTCGACGTTGGCGCGGGCGATCCGGGAGGCGGGGCCGGGAGCGAGCGGGGCGAGCGGCTCGGCGCCGGTCTCCACCCCGCGCTCCAGGGTGAGGAGCAGGAGGGCCAGAAACAGGAGAAGGCGCGCGGCCGGTGTGCGACTCATCCGGAAGATTCCACCTCCGCGCCCGCTCCCCGGAAAGACGGCGTCGCGCTCCAGGCTACCTGTGCTTCAAAAGCGCGGGCGGCGCGGAAGACGTCGGCCTCGGCGAAGGGGCGTCCCATGAACTGCATGGACAGCGGCAGCCCCGTCGAGCTGAGGCTCGACGGCACGGCCACGGCCGGCAGGCCGGCCAGGCTGGCCGGCGTGGTGAAAATGTCGGACAGGTACATGGCGAGCGGATCGTCCACCTTCTCGCCGAGGCGGAAGGCGGGGCCGGGGGCGGTCGGCGTCGCGATCACGTTGGCACGCTCGAAGGCGGCGGCGAATTCCCGCCGCATCCGCTCGCGCACCGCGTTGGCGCGGCCGTAGTACGCCTCGTAATAGCCCGACGAGAGGGCGAAGGTGCCGAGCATGATGCGGCGCTTCACCTCGGGGCCGAAGCCCTCGCTACGACTGCGCACGTAGACCGCGGCGAGATCGTCGGCCTCCGGCGCGCGGCGGCCGTAGCGCACGCCGTCGAAGCGGGCGAGATTGGCGCTCGCCTCGGAGGTGGCGACCACGTAATAGATCGCGATCGCCAGCTCGACGCTCGGCACCGAGACCTCGACGATCTCGGCCCCGGCCGCCTCCAGCCGGGCGAGCGAGGCCCGCCAGTCGTCGGCGACCTCCCCCGTCAGGTGGGCGCCGACCTCCCGGATGACGCCGACGCGCAGGCCGGCGATCCCGTCCTCGATGCGCTCGAGGAGATCACCGGGAGGCTCGGCCGGACGGTCCGCGCTAGTCGAGTCGAGCGGATCGTGGCCGGCGATCACCTGGAGTCCCAGGGCGGCGTCGCGCACGTTGCGGGCGAGCGGTCCGATCTGATCGGTGGACGAGGCGAAGGCGACGAGCCCGTAGCGCGACACCCGGCCGTAGGTCGGCTTGACCCCGACGAGGCCGCACAGCGCGGCGGGCTGGCGGACCGAGCCGCCGGTGTCGGACCCGAAGGAGAGCGGCACGCTGCCGGCGGCGACCGCCGCGGCCGGGCCGCCGCTCGACCCTCCGGGGACGGCCGCGAGGTCCCACGGGTTGCGAGTCGGCTGGTACGCCGAGTTCTCGCACGACGAGCCCATGGCGAACTCGTCCATGTTGGCGCGGCCGAGCACCACGGCGCCGGCGGCGAGCAGGCGCTCGACCGCGGTGGCGGTATAGGGCGCCGTATAGCCGCCGAGGATCTTCGAGCCGCAGGTCAGGGCATGGCCGGCGAGAGAGAGATTGTCCTTGAGCGCCACGGGCACGCCGGCCAGGGGACCGGCGTCCTCCCCGGCGGCGATCCGCCGGTCGAGATCGGCGGCGCGCTCGCGGGCCTCCCGTTCAAAGATCTCCAGGTAGGCGCCGATCAGCGGATCGACCCGGGCGGTGCGCTCCAGGCAGGCGGCGGTCACCTCGGCCGCGGAGACCTCGCGGGCGCGCACCCGGCGGGCGGTCTCCTCCACGGAAAGCTTCCAGAGCGCCCCGCTCATCCCTCTCCTCCCGCTCCCCCGCCCTTCACCTCGGGGACGACCAGGAATGCTCCAAGCGCCGCGGCCGGCGCATTGGCAAGGAAGACCTCGCGCGCCAGGCCGGGCCGGGCCCGATCCTCGGCCTCGGGCGCCCCGGAAGCCAGCGATTCGGCCGCTCCCCCCTCGGCGCTCTGGAGCTGATCGATGTAGTCCACGATGGCACCGAGCTGATCCACCAGCCTGTGCTCTTCTTCCGGCGTGAAACGGAGCCGGGCGAGGGAGGCGATTTTCCTTACTTCTTCGGTGGTTAGTGCCATGGCCTTCAAGCGAAAGTTTAGCGTTGATCCCATGGCAAAGGCAATCGAATCGCTCCGATTCCCCCAATTCGGCAGATCGGTGTGAAGCCTGGGCCTCCGACTTGGGCCCTCAGGAAGCGGAGAGGCAACCTGTCACGGCGGAAGCAGGGTCTACGGCAGCTCCTTCCCCGTCTCCCCGGAGTCCGGCATGAAGGAGACCAGCCCCTGGTCCGACATCGTCTTGGAGTAGCCGGCGGTCAGTTGCTTCGAGAACTGGGCGAGGTAGAAGTCGAAGGGATCCTTGGGATCGGCGTCCACGATCTGGAGGTCCGAGTTGGCCATGGTCAGCCTGCCGAAGCTGAGCGCGCCGCCTCGAAAATACATGTAGTTCTTGGCCTTGGGCAGGGACGGCGACAGCGCGGCGGGCTTCTTCCCTCCCCCGAAGACCTGGACGAGGCGGTCCCCTTCGATACGCACGGCCACCACCCGGCCCTTCATCCGGGGCGGCGGCAGGAGCCGTTCGGGGTCGAGGATCAGGTCGTCCTTCTCGATCCGCATCCCCCGCGACTCCTGGGGCTTGATCATTTCGGACAGCTCGATATCGAAGAGGTCGAGCAGTTTCTTGACCGGCAGATCTCCCGCCTTGATCTTGACCGGGTGGAACCGCAGGTCCCCGTCCGGCGTCACGGAAACCTCGCCCTCCAGGGTGGCACGGATGGGGATCTTCTTGTTGAGGGTCGAGGTCTGGATCAGGTGGCCGTCGCGGATCTCCACCACCACGTCCTTGACCGGGGCCTTGGGACCGGCGAAGAGGTAGTGATTCATCATCGCCCCGAGGCTGGCGGCGCTCATGGCTACCTCGCCCTGGTCGATGCGCAGCCGGAACGAAGCGGGATCGTCGAACCAGGGCGGCTTGCCTTCTCGCACCGGCTCGAGGGCGCCCTCCAGGCGCCGAACCTCCAGCACTACTTCAGGATCGATGCGGAACGCGATCCCCTGCATCTTCGCGCGCACATCGCCGGAAGCGTGCGGGCGCGGCTTGCCGGAGGCCGCTTCGCCGGAGGATGGATCGGAAGTCTGGCTTCCCTTGGGACCGCAGGCGGTCAGGGTCAGGACAGTTGCGCCGACAACGACTCCGAGAAGGAGGGCATGACCACGCATGTCTGCACGTATGTTCCTCCTTCTCGGTGCGAGGTGCAAGCCCTACGGCCCGCCCTCTGGCGCAAGGCTGGCCGTCGCCTCAATACTGACAGACCGACGAGAGGCACTGGCCGAAGTGATAAGTGCCCTGATCGTCCTGGCAGACACAGGTGCGCGAATCATCGCATGGAAGTTGCGGGCAGGAGTCCCAGGGCCTGGGCCCTCCTCCGCCTGTCCCACCGCCGGGGCTGCCATAGGTGTAATGACATCCGTCCTCGGTGCAGGTCGCCGTCGCATAGCCCGAGCAGTTGTAGCAGTCCTGATTGGTCGAGCAGGAGGCGCCCTCGAGACAGGAGAGCTGGCGATTTTCGGGCTGAGGGTCGGAATTTGGGAGGACTACAAAGGAGCGCGGCTCGCTGGCCAGCGCGGCCATGCTGATCGCCGAGATCAAAAGGCAAAGAGTCCAGAATCTCTTCCGCACAGTAAACCCCTTTCACGCAGTCGTTCTCGCCTGGGAGCCGCCCGAAACGAGCCAATTGATCCGGCGGCCTCGTCCTTCAGAACCTCCGGGCAAGCTTAGGGAGGCCCCCCAGACGTGTCAAGTACGGGAGCGACGGCCACTTTGCGGTTACGATGGAGGAAATGGTGGGATCGATGATGACCCCGCCATGATCCAGGGAGAA
>DATAHG010000457.1:0-3603 GCA_036263295.1 Thermoanaerobaculia bacterium
GATAGATAACGGATCTTCCCCAACTCTCCCCCCTCCGTCCAGGTCGCCGGCCTCACATGGGGGGACGGGACCGGCCCGCCCCCCGGGGTGGCTACCTCAAGGCTTGCCGCCGCCGACCAGGATCCGGGCCTGGCGCGGGGCCACGGTCAGCTCGATGCGCTCCCCCGCCCGGGGCGGCCGCTCGCCGCTCCAGGCGTCCTCCACCTCTCCGGTCCCCCACTCGGACGGCGCCGGGACGCTCGCCGTCGCCGGCTGCGCCCCGCGGTTCACGGCCACCAGCACCGCGTCGCCGGAGGCGGCATCCCGGCGCAGGAAGACCAGGAGGTCCCCGTCGGTCGCCAGCCCCTCGTGCGTGCCCCGCGACAGGGCCGGGTGGGCGCGGCGGATCGCGATCAGCTTCTTGTAGTCCGCCCGCAACGCCTCGTCCCGGCGGTCGCCCGCCCCGGGCTGGATCTTGCGGTCGCCCCACGGCATGTCGCTACGGTTGTCCGGCCAGTCCCCGCCCGCCCGTCCGACCTCCTCGCCGTAATAGATCATCGGCATCCCCCACGAGGTCATCTCCAGCAGAGCGGCGAGCCGGAACAGCTCGCGGTCCCCGCCGAGCAGCGACAGGGCGCCCTGGACGTCGTGGGAGGACAGGTAGGGGGACAGCAGATAGCCGGAGCGGGTGCGCTCCTGCCGGGACTTGAGATACCGGTCGAAGGCCACGGTGCGCCCCCTCCCCTGGAGGAAGGCGACGACGTTGCCCTGGAATGAAAAGTCGAAGCCGGCGTCCATCTCGTCGCCGGAAAACCAGGGGTCGAGCGCCTGCGCGTCGCCGCCCCAGACCTCGCCGACCAGGAAGAAGCCGGGGCCGAGGCGCTCGCGGGTCCGCTTGCGGTGCTCTTTCCAGAACGGGTGGTCCACGTGCTTGACCGTATCGAGCCGGAAGCCGTCGAGGCCGACCCGCTGGGCGAGCCCGAGGTGGGCTTCCAGGAGGTAGTCGGCGACCTCGGGCCTCTCGGTCTTGAAGTCGGGCAGCCCCGAGACGCAGGAGGTCAGGTCGTCCTGACCGCAGGTGCCTTGCGACTCGGTGCGCATCCACCCCTTGAACTTGGGGTCCTTGGTATAGACCGAGTCGTAGCCGGCGTGGTTGTAGACCACGTCGAGCAGGACCTTGATGCCGCGCCGGTGGGCGTCGTCCACCAGGCCCTTCAGCTCCGCCTCGGTGCCGAAGCGCGGATCGAGGCTGTAGAAGTCGTCCGCCCAGTAGCCGTGGTATCCCCAGTCGGGGAAACCGGCGCCGGTCACGAAGCCGTCGATGTTCTTGACCACCGGGGTGATCCAGATCGCGGTGGCGCCGAGGTCAGCGATCTCGTCGAGCTGCTGGCGCAGGCCGGCGATGTCGCCGCCGTGGAAGGTCCCCTTGGCGTTGCGGTCCGCCCCGGCGTCGTTGCGCGGATCGCCGTCGGCGAAGCGGTCGAGAATGACGAAATAGAGGACGGCGTCGGCCCAGGAATCCTGGGGGACGACTGAGACCGGCGAGACCGGCTGGCTCGCGGCGGCCGCCGTCGCACCGGCCGGGGTGACCGGCGGCGGGGCGGACGAAGTCGAGCACGCCGTCAGAGACGTGAGGGAAAGGACGACTGCCAGGGCCGGAACTACTCCAGCTACCCCCGCCGCCCCCTTTGTCACCCGGTAACCAGTCCAGCCGGGCCTGGGCAAGAGAGAACGCAACCGAGCCTCCCCCCCAGGGTCTGAACACTCGCACCCTGTCAGGATGGCCGATTCTAGGAACCTCGTGACATTCCTGTCAATGCTCGGTTACGGAGATGACAGCCCGGTGGCGCCGCGGGGTGGGTAACCCGGCATGGATCGTGTTACGGTTTTGCCCTCGCGTGAGCCCCTCTTCGAGGGCTCGTCACCCGATAAGATCTGGAAGGAGGATGACTATGCCCAGCCGGATCGGGCTGATGGGGTTGGGACGGATCGGGAGGAACATCTTCCGACTCCTCTATAACCAGGAAGATCTGCGGCTGGAGGCCATCAGCGACGTGGCCGACCACGCCGCGCTGACCTACCTGCTGCGCTTCGATACGCTCCTCGGCCGCTTCCCCGAGGACCTGCGGCTGGAAGGGGACGCCCTCCACGTGGCGGGGCGGCAGGTGCATATGCTGTCCGGCAAGGAGCCGGGCGACGTCGATTGGGCGGCCCTCGGGGTCGATACCGTCATCGAGGCGACGGCCCGCTTCCGCACCCGGGCCGAGCTGGAGCGCCATTTCGAGAAGGGGGCGCGGCGGGTGATCCTCTGCTCCCCGCCGGGCGACGCGCCGGACATCACCGTGGTCGAAGGGGTCAACGACGACCAGCTCCGGAAGGAGCACCGGATCGTCCATGCCGGCTCCAACACGGCGATCGCGGCGGCGCCGGCCCTCGCCATCCTGCAGGAAGCCTTCGGCATCCAGCGGGCCTTCCTCACCACCGTCCACGCCTACACCAACCAGCAGCGTCTCGCCGACGTGCCGGCCGAGGACCCGCGGCGCGGGCGGGCGGCGGCCGAGAACATCATTCCCCAGGAGACCAACGCCGCCGAGGTGGTGGTCCGCCTGCTGCCCGGGCTCGAAGGCAAGCTCACCGGGATGGCCATGAACGTGCCGGTCGCCAACGGCTCGGTGGTGGACCTGGTCTGCTGGCACGAGAAGCCGGTGACGGTCGAGTCGATCAACCAGGCCTTCCGGGCCGCCACCGCCACCCCGCGCTACAAGAACATCCTGGAGTTCGTGGCGGACCCTATCGTCTCGTCCGACATCCTGCACAGCCCCTATTCGGGCACGTTCGACAGCCTCGCCACCATGGCGCTGGGCGAGAACGTGTCGAAGACCCTGGTCTGGTTCAACAACGGCTGGGGCTACGCCCACCGGGTCGTGGACCTGCTGCGCCGTTTCGAAGAGCTCGACCGTTCGGGAACGGAGGCCGGAAAATGAGCATCAAAGTTGGAATCAACGGCTTCGGCCGCATCGGCCGCAGCGTCTACCGGATCCTCGCGCAGCGCGAGGACGTCGAGGTCGTGGCGATCAACGACCTGTTCGAGAACGAGCAACTCGCCTACCTCCTCAAGTACGACACCGTCATGGGGACGTTTGACAAGGAGCTGCGCACCGACGACGACGCGCTCTACGTCGGCGATAAAAAGATCGTCATGACGGCCGAGCGCGACCCCGCGAACATCCCGTGGGGGAAGCTCGGAGTGGAGATCGTGATCGAAGCCTCGGGCGTCTTCACCAAGCGGGAGCAGCTCGAAAAGCATCTCGCGGCGGGCGCCAAAAAAGTGATCCTGACCGTGCCGCCCAAGGATGACATCGACGCCATGATCGTGATGGGCGTGAACGACGACATCCTGAAGCCCGAGCACAAGCTGGTGTCGAACGCCTCCTGCACGACCAACTGCCTGGCGCCGATCGCCAAGATCCTCCACGAGCGTTTCGGCATCGAGGAGGGCTTCATCAACACGGTCCACGCCTACACCAACGATCAGCGTCTGGCGGACGTGCCGCACAAGGACTTCCGGCGCAGCCGGGCGGCGGCGGAGAACATCATCCCGACCACGACCGGCGCGGCGCGGGC
>DATAHG010000458.1:0-9289 GCA_036263295.1 Thermoanaerobaculia bacterium
CCGGCCGGGGACGACGCCGAGTCCATCCGCCTGGCGCTCGGGGCCGCCGCCGCCCTGGCCGCGCTCGCGGCGCTCGGGCTCGCCCTGGCGCGGCACCGCGGTGAGGAGCTGTCCCGGGCCTTCGCCCAGGCCCTGCTGATCGCCCTGCTCGCCGGCCAGGCCGTGCTGTTCGAGGCCGCCTCGGCCCTGCGCGCCCCGTCGCTCGGCTGGCTGATCCCTCTCCAGCTCGTCTTCCTGGCCGCCCTGCTGGCGCTGGAGTCCCGGCGGCAGTGGCGCTGGCCGGGGCCGGTCGCCGTGTTTCTCACCGTCCTCACCGTCCTCGGCTGGGTGCTCGGCAAGGGGAAGGCGGCGGCGGCCTGGACGGAGGAGCTGGACTTCGCGGCGGCGGTCTACGTCCTCTTCCTCGCCTGGCCACTCGTCCTCGGCGAACGGGCGCGCCGCCTGCGCGAGCCGTTCCTCACCGCGGTCCTCGCCAGCGTCCCCTTCTTCTTCTTCGCCCGCCATGCCCTGATCCGCGGCGGCTGGGAGGGGAGCCTGGGCCTGCTCCCGCTGTTCCAGGCGGCGGCGCTATCCATCCTCCTCTGGCGGTTGCTGCGGCTGGAGCCGTCCGGGGCGGGACAACCGGAGCGGGACACCGGGCGGCTCGCCCTGGTGGCCGGCGCCGTGCTGGCCGGCGTCACCCTCGCGGTGCCGCTGCAATTCCAGAAGGAGTGGCTGACGCTCGGCTGGGCCCTGTTGGCGGCCGCGCTCGCCTGGCTCTACGGCCGGATCCCTCACCGGGGCCTCCTCGCCTGGTGCGCCGGCCTCCTGGCGGTCTGCTTCGTGCGGCTGGCCTTCAACCCGGCGGTGCTCGACTACCACCCGCGCAGCGGCGTGCCGGTCTGGAACGCCTACCTCTACATCTACCTGGTCCCGGCGGCCTCCTTCTTCCTCGCCGCCTGGCTCCTCGCCCGCACCGTGGACCGCATCCCGGCGGGCGGACCCCGCCTGTCGAGCCTGGCGAGTGGCGGCGGCACGGTCCTCCTGTTCCTGCTGCTGAACATCGAGATCGCCGACTTCTTCTCGCGCGGCGAAAGCCTCACCTTCGGATTCCTGAGCGGCCGGGCCACTCTGGCCGAGGACCTCGCCTACACTCTGGGTTGGGCGGTCTTCGCGATCGCCCTGCTGGTGGCGGGCCTCGCCTTGCGCCGCCGGCCGGCGCGCATCGCGGCGATCGTTCTGCTGCTCGGGGCGGTGCTCAAGGGGTTCCTGCACGACCTCGCCCAACTCGGCGGGCTCTACCGGGTGGGCTCCTTCGTGGGGCTGGCCGCGGCGCTCGCCCTGGTCGCGGTGCTGATCCAGAAGTTCGTGCTCGCCCGCATCCAGGAGGAATGACGCCGCCGGCCCACGCTCCGTAAGAAGGGCAGCAAAACCTTCTTTCTCCGAGGAGACGGCACCATGAAGAAGATCCGCGCAATGAGCCTCCCCGGCCTTCTGGCAATCGCCCTGGTCCTGGCCGGGGTCTCCGTCCCGGCACCCCTGTCCGCCCAGGAGCTCACCCGGACGCTCACCGCCGCCCAGGTGGCCTGCAACGCGGGCCAGCTCGAAAAGCTGCTCAACCGGTCGTACCTGACGCCGATCCGCGGCGGCCTGCTGCACAGCCTGTACGTGACCTACAACGAGTATTCGTTCTATGAGGGGCTGGGGATCGCCCGGGAGAGCGACCGGTTCCCCACCGCCACGGAGACCTACCTCGCCTTCCATATGAATCCGGACGTGCGGCCTCACCTCCTCAATCCGGAACGGCCGCCGATCGGCCAGGTCAGCCTGACCCGGGAGGACTCCGGCTCCCAACTGACCACCCCACTGACTTATGAGGCCATGGTCCTGCAGGTGAACCCGCTGCTCAACCCCGGACCTCCCCCCTGGACCGACCCGGGGCGCCTGCAGATCAACAACCTGGAGCAGAACCCGGCCTACACCTACCGGGTGGCCGACGTAAAGCCCGGCCGCGGCCTGGAGCAGGACGGCCTCCTCGACCCCTGCCACCTGCGCTTCACCGGCTTCGACCGCTGGGTCTTCTCTCTGCTCCAGCGCATGCTCGTCATCACGGCCAACACCTGGCTCGGCGGCAATACCTTCGTCGACTACCCCATCAAGGCGGCGATCTTCCGCGGCGAGGATCCCCACGTCTTCCGGATCGACATCTATCCCACCAACGCCCTGGTGACGGGGAACCGGCTCGCCGTAAGGCTGCGCATCGACTGGACGCCGGATGGCAAGCTCACCACCGGCTTCATCGAGGGCCTGCCGTTCTGCACCGGTCCGGGTCAGCAGGGCTGCACGACCAGCATCCAGCCCGAAGAGGTCCGGGTCTTCCTGGGCAAGCCGGTCTTCAACGCGCGCCGGCCTTTCCCGCTCCAGGGTTTCGGCTACAACCGGGCCCTGGGCAACCCCGATCCCACCGCGGCGAAGGCAGACATTGACTTCGCCCAGCTACTGGAAGGGACGGCCTGGAACGCCGGAGGCTTCGCGCCGCCCGCCGAGCCGTGAGCCGAAGCGACGATGACCGCGCGGGCTTATTTGCGACCACGTGGGCTTGTTTGGGACCGCACGGGCTTATTTCCGGCAGGGTCTCGCGACTTCGCGGGAAATGAGCCCACTCGCTCACAAAGTCTCGGGATTTCGTGGCAAACGAGCCCACTCGCTCGCGATGTCGAGGTACTTCGGCGGAAACAAGCCCGTGCGGTCGCGATGTCGGCTCAATTTCTCTCCGAGTCTCGGGGCTTTGCGGCAAACGAGACCGCGCGCTCGTCGAGCCGGCTCATTCGCCGCGAAATCCCGAGATTTTGAAAAAAACGAGCCCGTTTCCTGATTCAGTCGCGCGACTTCAGGAAAAACAAGCCCATCGGCTCATCGAGTCAGCTCACTTCCTCACAAAGTCTCGAGACTTTGAGAAAAACAAGCCGACTCGCTCAAGATTTGGGCTCGTTTCCCGCAGAGTCCCGAGACTCTCTCGCCGAGCCGCGCGACTTCGCTGGAAACAAGGGGACTCTGCGATAAAGAAGCTCGCGCGGTCTTGCGGCAGGCCAACCGCCCTTCCGGGGAGCCCACTTCAGCCCACGCAAGCCGGTGGGCACCGGTCGGGAGGGATCAGTCCTTCTCGACCAGCAGCCCCAGCAGATCCGAGGTGCTGAGGATTCCCACCACCTTCTCCCCGCGGGTGACGAGCAGACGGTGGATGTGGCTCTCGACCATCCGCTCGGCCACCTCGGAGACCGGCATCTCCTCGGGCACGGCGTAGATGATGGGGGTCATGATCTCGCGGACGTGGACGTGGCCGTCCCCGACCTCGATCTCGTCGGGCACGTCGTCCTCACTCTCCCAGGCGCGGGCGAAGAAGTCGGTGCCCTTGCGGCCGGCGTCGGAGACCAGGGCCGCGATGTCGGTGACCGAGACCACCCCGACCAGCCGGCCGGTCGAGTCCTCGACCGGGGCGCCGGAGATCTCGTTTTCCAGCAGGAACTCCGCGAGCTGCTCGATCGTCATGTCCTCCCGCACCGTGAGCACCCGCGGGTTCATGACATCGCCGGCCGTGATCGGTCTCATCGTTCCGCTCCCCCTGCGTCCTTCTCTCGGTTGCAAGAATACCCCTTTCTCCCTAGGTGCCGGGACCGGGCCGGCAGGGGGCAGACGACCGGCTCTCACTGCTCGGGATCGAGAGCGGTCCAGAAATGGACCCCTCGCTTCTCGGCCAGCGCGCGCAGGCGCTCCACCTTCTCCTTGGGAGGGAACTCGAGGGTCAGCTCCTTCCCGGTGCCGTCCTCGGAGACCACGTTCCCCCAGAGCAGACTCTCCCCCTCAGGCAGCTTGCCGATCTCCGGCTCGAGCTGCTCCAGCGTGAGCGGCGCGGCTTGGACCTCCGACTTGAACTTGCGGCGGTTGGTGCCGGGCTGAAGCGAGTAGCTCCACTGCCCGTCCCCTCCGCGCCAGCTATAGAGCTCGATCCCCTTGAAAGCCAGCGAGCGCCCCGTGGACTCGCTCTGGGCGGCGCAGGCGCCGGTCAGAAAGGCGGCGGCGGTCAGGATTCCGAGGAGGGTGATTCTCATGACGGCAGTGTACGACGGAGGGCACATGCCGGATGGGCTTCTTTACCATCTGACCTACACCTTCGACCGCCAGCTCCGGCTGGCCGAAGGCTTCAAGCTGCTCCCCTAGATCATCGTCGAGGTGCCGCGAAGCCCTCTGCATCAAGATCTATGCGCACATCCAAAACCTTTGGTACGATTCCGCAGGCTGCTCCCCAGCCGTTCTAGAAAAGGATAGACGATGAATGCAAAGACTGGTAAGAAACTGAAGAAGCCGCTGTTCCTGTCGAGAGAGACTCTGGTTGACCTTACCCCTGCCCTGCAGGAGCGGGTTCGCGGCGGTGGCGATCTGTGCGGCACCATCACTGGTTACCGGCTTCCCCGGCCGTCGTTCGATCCCTGCTCGCCGATCCTTGATTGATCGTGGCTGGCGGGTTCTGAGAGGGTAGATCCCGGTGGCTCGTCGGCCTCGATCCTACTTCCAGTCCGTGACCTTTCACCGGGATCTGCCGGCCGCAACTAATAGTGGTGCCAGTCCAGGCAGCGGTTTCTAATATCGCAAGAGGGCGGCCACGTCTCCCGCGTTGGTGAGCCCCTCGATCGGATCCACGAAGTCCGCCTCGGCGCTGGTCAGGGCGAGGAGCTCGACCAGCTCGTTGACGAGGTCCACCTTGAAGACCGACTCCGAGCCGCAGATCTTGCACTTCTCCGGGGTGCCGGTCTGGAGGTTCTCGCAGTCGCGGCAGCGTGCCCCGGCGATCTTGGCGTCGCGGGTCACGGCGATCTTCTCGACCCGGCCGACCGCGGCGGCCTTGAGGACGTCCTCGGCCCCGGTGACGGCGAGCCCGCCGCGGCAGTACTCCCCCTTGATCTTCTCCCAGAGCTGCGCCTCGGCCGCGCGCTCCGCCTGGGTGAACATCTCGAAGGCCGCCTCGAAGAGCTGGTCGTCGCCGGCGCTGAAATCGACGTTGCGCTTGCCGGCGAGCTTCGCGGTCAGCGAGGCGGTCAGGGCGTTCTCGATCTCGGTCATGGTCTCCTGCGAGCCCACCAGGAGGAGGCGATCGAAGGTCTCCTTCTGCTCCATCTCGGTCAGGATGTCCACAATCTCCTTGGCGTAGTGGACCAGCTCGTTGACCCGCCGCCGCTCGTAGCGCTTCTGCGACCAGCCGCCGACTTTCACGTTGTTCTTGATGTCCCCCTTGATGCGGGCATCCTGGTCGGGGCGCGCCGAGGTCACGAAGAAGACGCGCGAGGCGGTGTTGTCCGCCGCCACCACCACGAAGTTCTCGTATTCGTCCTGCAGCTCGGCGATCGGCCGGATGTAGGGGGACGAGTCCACCCAGATGAACTCCTGGCCGGGGACGGTCAGGGGGTACCCCTCCACGAAGTCGAGGGCCCAGCAGGCGAACAGGGCGAGCCCGTCGGTGGTCCAGGTGTGCTCGGCGAGCCACTTTTCGACCAGCTTGAGGTTCTCTTCGAAGTGCTCGGTCTCGGCCGGCTCGCCGGCCAGCAGCTCGCGGATCTTCGCGATGCGCGGCTTCAGGCGGTCGTAGGAGTCCGGGGTGGAGAGGTAGAGGCTGACGAAGGCGCGCTCGGGACCCGAAAGGTCCGCGAGCCGCCGCAGGTCGATGTTGTTGAACAAGTTGGTTCTCCCGGTCTGGTGGCGGATCGATCTCGGTTTTCGGGGCCCGGCCGGAGTGCCGGAGCCGGGGGGCGAAGGAGCAAGATCTCTGCCACGCTTCAGCGGCGGTCGGCGAGCGCCGCCACGGCGGCGGCCAACTCCCGCGGCTCGACCGGCTTCGGCAGGTGGAGCTGAAAGCCGGCGCTCAGGGCGCGCTGGCGGTCGGCCTCGCCGGCATAGGCGGTGAGCGCCACGGCCGGCACGCCGCCGAGCTCGCCGTCGAGCTGGCGGATGCGGCGGATCAGGGAGTAGCCGTCCTCCTCCGGCATGCCGATGTCCGCCACCAGCACATCGGGCGCGAAGCGCCGGATCTCCCGCATCGCCTCGGCCGCCGAGCCGGCCGACGCCACCCGCGCGCCGAGCTGCTCCAGGGCGGCCGAGACCACCTCCAGGGCGTCGCGCTCGTCGTCCACCAGGAGGACTTTGCGGCCGTCGAGCCGCCCGGCGCCGTCGTCGTAGGCCGGCGGCGGACCGACGGCCGGCGCCGGCTCCGTCATGGGCTCCTTCCGGAGCGGCCGGGCCATCGGGAGGCGGACGGTGAAGGTGGCGCCCTTGCCTTCGCCGGGGCTCTCCGCCGCGACCGTGCCGCCGTGCAGCTCGACCAGGTGGCGGACGATCGAGAGGCCGAGACCGAGGCCGCCGTGGGTCCGCGTGGTGCTGCTGTCGGCCTGCCGGAAGCGGTCGAAGACGTAGTCGAGGAAGTCGGGGGAGATGCCCATGCCGCTGTCGGTCACGCGCAGCCGGGCGTCGTAGCCCTCGCGGTCGAGGCGGATCTCGACGCGGCCGCCGGCCGGGGTGAACTTGACGGCGTTCGAGAGCAGGTTCCAGACCACCTGTTGCAGGCGGCCGGGGTCGCCCGCCAGGTGCGCCGCTTCCGGATCGAGATGGAGGTCGAGGACGATCGCCTTGGCGTCGGCCGCCGGCCGCGCCGAGTCCACGGCGGCCTCGATCACCTGGATGAGGTCGAGCCCGCCCACCTTGAGGCGGAGCTTGCCGGTGATGATCCGCGAGACGTCCAGGAGGTCGTCGATGATCTGGCTCTGCGCCCGGGCGTTGCGCTCGATGGTGGCGACGGCGCGCTGGAGGTCGTCGCCGGTCATCTCCTTGCTGGCGAGCAGCCAGGTCCAGCCGAGGATGGCGTTGAGCGGGGTGCGCAGCTCGTGGGAGACGGTGCTCAGGAACTCGTCCTTGATGCGGTTGGCCTCCTCGGCCTTGCGGCGGGCCTCCTGCTCGCGCTGGAAGAGGACGCGCAGCTCCTCCTCCGAGGCGCGCAGGGCGGCGGTCTGGTCGGCCACCCGCTGCTCCAGGCGGTCGGCGTAGCCGCGCAGCTCGGCGTCCTTGGCGGCCAGGGTGTCGGCCATGGTGTCGAAGGCGGCGCCCAGGCGGCCGACCGCGTCGCGCTGGGTGAGGTGGACCCGCCGGCTCATGTCGCCGTTGGCGAGCGCCTGGGCGGCGCCGCCGACCAGGCGCAGGGGGGTGGCGGCCCAGCGCGCCGCGATCAGGCCGAGGAGCACCGAGAGCAGCGCCATGAGCAGAGCCAGCAGCAGGTTGCCGCGGGTCTGCCGGGCGACCTCGGCGACGATGGCGCTCTCGGGGCTGAAGATGCCGTAGAGCCAGCGCTGGTCCTTGAGGGGGGCGATGGCGGCGTGCAGGGTCTCGCCGCCGTCCGCGAAACGGACGAACGGGTCGGAGTGGCTGTCGTAGCCGAGCCAGCGGGATTTCTCGACCACCTCCGGCATCGGGTGGACCGGCGCGAGCAGGCGGCGGGTGTCGGGGCCGAAGCGGCTCTCGTTCTCCAGGCGGGCGGCGGCGTCCGCGCCCAGGGGGGCGAGCGGGCGCAGGCGCAGGTCCGGCGCGCTCGGCTGGCTCAGGCGCACGCCGGCCGCGTCCCACAGCACGCCATACTCGCCGCGGCCGGCGAAGTCGGTGTCGCCGGCCACGATGTCGTCGAGACGGGAGAGCGGGATCTGGCCGACCGCCACGCCGATCACCGACCCTGCGGGATTGCGGACCGGCGCCGACACGTGCAGGTAGATGCGCCCCTCCTCGGGGTCGTAGCGCGGCTCGTCGAACAAGGCGTTGCCCGCCCTGGCGCTGAGGAAATAAGGGGCCTCGATGTAGCTGTGCCCCACCAGCCGCTCGTCGGTCGCCAGCCGCACCGTGCCGCCGCTGCCGAGCAGGTACAGGGTCTTGAAGTGGTGGGTGTCGCGCATCTGGCGCAGCGTCAGGGCGGCGTCGGCCCGCAAGGTCTCCGGGGCCGCGGAGGCCGGGGAGGCGAGGGCGAGGGTCAGGAAGCGTACGGTCTGCGGCGCCAGGGCCACGATCTGGAGATCCTGCAGCACGTCGTCGAGGTAGCGGTCGAGGGCCTCGGCGGTGTTGCGGGCCTGCCGCAGGTTCTGCTGGCGGGCGTTGGCCAGCAGCTCGGCGCGGGCCTGGCGGGAGTGGGCGAGGGTCAGCGCGGTGAGCGGCAGGACCGTCAGGGCGGTGAGCAGAAGGACGAGCTTGGCCGCCCAGGGCCAGTGCCGCCAGCGCAGGCGCTCCAGCAGCGGGAGCGGGGTGTCGGCCGCGGTCAGGGCCGGCCCTCCCGCCGCACCAGGCTGTAGTCGTTGGCCGACACCAGCCCGCGCGCCTCCGCCTGGGCGAGGCCGCGCAGGCCGCGCCGGCCGACCGCGAGAAAGACCCCTTCGGCGAGCGGCGCGACCGGCAGGTCGCGGGCGAGGATCCGCTGGACCCGGGAGTAGGCCGCGGTGCGCCGGGGGAGGTCCACGGTGCGCGCCCCCTCGGCGAGGGCGGCGTCGAGCTCGGGGTTGGAGTAGCCCATGAACTGGGAGTAGCCGCGGGAGCCGAAGCGCAGGCTCAGGTTCTCCGGATCGGGCCCCTGGCTGCCGGACATGATGGCGAGGTCGAAATCGTGCTGGTCCAGCGTCCGCCGGATCCACTCCGAGTAGGGGCGGATCTCGGGCACGATCGCGATCCCGAGCGGCGCGAGCTGGTCCCGCACCTCCGCCACCAGCGCCGGGGAGGGGGGGAGGTCGGGGGCGAGCAGGCGCAGCCGGAGGCGCACGCCGTCCGGTCCGGGGCGCAGGCCGGCGGCGTCGAGCAGGGCGGCGGCGGCGGTGGGATCGAACTCCGGCGCCCGGGCGTCGGCGTCGTAGGCCCAGCTCACGCTCGGCGTGTAGAAGCCGAAGCCCGGTACGCCGAAGCCGAGGAGCGCCCGGGTCACCAGCCGGCGGCGGTCGAGACCCCGGTTGAGCGCCTCGCGCACCCGCAGGTCCTGGAGCAGCGGCTGCCGCAGGTTGAAGCCGAAGTAGTAGCGCGTGCTGCTCGGCAGGGTGAAGACGCGCAGGCGCGGGTCGCGCGACAGGCGCAGGACGCCGGCCAGGTCCGGCCGCCCGGTGAACAGGTCGGCGCCCCCCGCCAGGAGGAGCCGCGAGCCGCGCTCGAAGTCCCTCTCGAAGCGGAAGGTCACCCGGTCGGCGAAGGGGCCGCGCCGGAAGTAGCGCGGGTTGGCCTCCAGCGTGATGTGGTCCCCCTTGACCCA
>DATAHG010000459.1:0-4234 GCA_036263295.1 Thermoanaerobaculia bacterium
ACCGCCTCCTGGAGGCGACGCGCAGCGATGTTGAACAATCTCGATTATACTCATAGGCACGACTGAAATCCAGTGGGTCCATGATTTTCTCGTTCGATTGTCCCGTTGCGCCTCTCAGCCGCACCTATAGGGCCCTAACACACCCGCCGGGCCATTTCATTTCCTCCGTCAATGCGGGGCTTCCACCAGCGCCTCCCCTCCCCAGGGTTGGCGCGGAGCGTGCTCTATAATCCCCACGAAAGGAGGAAGTGTCATGTCCATCAAAACCGTCACCATTGAATACTGCACGAGCTGAAACTACTACCCCCGTGCCGCCGGTCTGGCGGACGAGCTCAAGCAAAAATTCGGCATTCAAGCCCAACTGGTCAGGAGCTACGGAGGCGTCTTCGAGGTCACGGCCGGCAACGAGCTGATCTTCTCCAAGAAGAAGACCGGCCGATTCCCCGCGCCTGGAGAGGTCGCCCGGACCATCGAGGAACAGGCCAGCGCCTAGCGCCATGCTCCCGGGTGGCGTGTCGGCCGTCTCCGGCCTGTCGATCCTGCTCGGCGCCGGCCTCCTGGGCCTGGCGCTGCGAACGGCGCGGCACCGGCGGCACGCCCCCGGTCTCCCGGCGGCTCCCACTCCCGGGGAGGACCTCTCCCCGCAGACTCCCGCAGTCACCATCCTTCTTCCAGTAAGGGATGAAGAGTCTAACATTCTTTCCTGTCTGAAAACTCTTCTGGCGCAGACCGACCGGCCATTCGTGCGGGTGATCGACGACGGCTCGGCCGACGCCACCGCCGCCCTGGCCCGGGAGGCGGCGGACGAGCAGGCCCGCGCCGAGGGCACGCCCCGCCTGGAGATCCTGGAGGCCGGCCCGCTCCCCCCGGGCTGGCGCGGCAAGGTCCACGCCCTGGCGGCCGGCGAGCGCGGGGTGCGGACCCCCTGGCTCCTGTCGACCGACGCCGACACCCGCCACCACCCGGAGTTGCTGGCCCGCGCCCGCGCCGCCGCCGAGGCGCGCGGCCTCGACGCCGTCTCGATCGCCGGCGGGCAGGAGGCGCGCGGGCTTGGCGAGAACCTCCTGATCCCGCTGGTCTTCGCCTTTCTCGACGCGCTGCTGGGGGATTGGGGACCCGTCGCCGACGGCGCCGGCCCGCCGGTCGCGAACGGCCAGTTCATCCTGCTGCGGCGGGAGGTCTGGGAGCGCTGCGGCGGCTTCGAGTCGGTGCGCAACGAGACCATCGACGACGTGGCGGCCGTGGCCCGCGTGCGCGAGCAGGGGGGGCGCACCGGTTTCCTGCGGGCCCCCGGTCTGCTGCGGATCCGCATGTACCGCGGCACCGGCGAGGCGGTGCGCGGCTGGCGCCGCAATCTCGGCGGCCTGTTCGGCGGCGCCCCCGGCCTGGTGACGGCGACCCTCGCCGTCCTGCTCCTGCCGCCCGCCGCGCTCGCCGCCGCCCTGGTCGCCGGGGAGTGGCTCGCCGCCCTCTTCCTCTGGGGCGCGGGCGCCCTGTCCTCCTCCCTGTTCCGGGCCGGCAGCCGCAACGCGCCGCTCTATGGGCTGCTCTATCCGCTCGACGCGCTGCTGCTCGCCGCCGTCCTCGCCCTCGGGGTGGCGGACCGGCGGCGCGGCCGGCTGGTGAGTTGGAAGGGGCGGGAGATCAAGGTCTGACGGGTCTGACGGCGGTCCCGACCGGATCAGACCGGATCAGACCGCCTCTTCGTACCAGCAGCGCTGCCCGGCCGTCTCCTCGACGGCCAGCGCCATCCGATCGACGCGCGAGCCGCGCAGCAGCGGCGCCAGCTCCTGCCAGAGCAGGTGGGCCAGCAGCTCGATCGAGGTGTTGACCACCGGCAGCAGGACGACGTCCTCGGCGGGCAGGCGGTAGGCGCGGGCGCCGAAACGCACCTCGATCGCGTCCCCGGCGCGCTCCCAGCCAAGGCGCGGGCTCTCGGCCGGCAGCAGGGTGCGGCTGTCGAGCCGGGCACAGGAGGCGCGCAGGGCCTTCTTGAAGGCGTCGATGTCCACCAGCAGCCCGTCCTCGTCCAGCCCGGCGCCGGACAGCTCGACCTGCACCTGGTAGTTGTGGCCGTGGAGCAGCTCGGCCCGGCCGTCGCCGAAGATGGTGAAGTGGGCGCAGGCGAACTTGAAGTCTTCCTTGGCGAGGACCATGCGGTAGCGCGGCGGAGAGGTCATGCGCGCATTCTAACCGCAGGCCCCATGGGCCCGCCCCAAGATGAGATAGGCTGGGCCGCCAAGGAGGGAACGATGACCGAAGGACTCCTCGCCCGGGCGCGCCGCATTCTCCTCGCCGCCCTGCTCCTCTGCTCTCTGCCGGCCGCCGCCCAGACCGGCTTCGCGCCTCTCGGCCAGCCGCCGCAGTACGCCCCCGAGCACTCCTACGACCTCCAGCACGTCCGCCTCGAGCTGTCTTTCGACCTCGAGGCCGGCACCGTGGCCGGCACCGCCACCAACACCGTGGTGCCGCTGCTTCCGGGCGTCGACGCGCTGGTCTTCCACGCCGCCGAGCTGCAGGTCCAGCGGGTGCGGACGGCCGGCCCGCAAGGCGGGGACCTCCCCTTCACCCTCGACCCCGAGGCCCGCACCCTCACCGTGCGGCTCGACCGCGCCTACGGCCCGGAGGACCGCCTCGAGATCGCCATCGACTACAGCGCGAAGCCGCGCACCGGCCTCTATTTCGTGCGCCCCGACAAGGGCTATCCCGACAAGCCGCGCCAGGTCTTCTCGCAGGGCGAGCCCGACCTCAACCGCTTCTGGTTCCCGAGCTGGGACTATCCCAACGACCGCGCCACCACCGAGATGCTGGCGACCGTCAAGCTGCCCTACGAGGTGATCGGCAACGGCAAGCTGGTGGAGGTGCTCGACCGCACCGACGGCCGGCGCACCTTCCACTGGAAGATGGACATCCCGCACTCCACCTACCTGGTCTCGGTGGTGATCGGCGAGTTCGTGCGCACCGCCGACCAGTGGAAGGACATCCCGGTCACCTACTACGCGCCCCGCGAGCTGGCCCAGAACGCCCGCCGCTCGTTCGGCGAGACGCCGGCCATGCTCGACTTCTTCTCGCAGGCGACCGGCCGCCCCTATCCGTACCCGCAGTACGCCCAGGCCACGGTCTACGACTACATGTGGGGGGGCATGGAGAACATCTCGGCCACCACCCTGACCACCCGCACCCTGCACGGCGAGCGCGCCGAGCCGGGCTACTCCAGCGTCGGCCTGGTCGCCCACGAGGCGGCCCACCAGTGGTTCGGCGACCTCATCACCTGCCAGGACTGGGCCCACGTCTGGCTGAACGAGGGCTTCGCCGACTACTTCGAGATTCTCTACGAGCGCCACGCCCACGGCGAGGACGAAGGCGACCTCGTGGTGGACGAGGGGCGCAACAACTACCTCAAAGAGGCCAAGAACGAGTACCGCCGGCCGATCGTCACCTACCGCTACCCCGATCCCATCTCCTTGTTCGACAGCCACGCCTACGAGAAGGGGGCGCAGGTCCTCCACATGGTGCGCTACCTGCTCGGCGAGGAGGGGTGGTCGAAGGGGATCCGCGAGTACGTCCGGCGCCACGCCGCCCAGTCGATCACCACGGAGGAGTTGCTGACCTCCCTGGAGGAGTCCTCCGGCGTCACGCTCCGCCCGCTGTTCGACCAGTACGTCTTCGGCGCCGGCCACCCGGATCTCGCCGTCCGCTGGGACTACCAGCCGGACCGCCGGATGGTCCACCTGGAGGTCCGCCAGACGCAGGAGCGCAACGAGCAGGTCGGCTTCTTCTCGTTCCCGGTGGAGATCGCCCTGGTCGGCGAGGCCGGGACGACGGTCCAGCGCGTGCCGCTGCTCGCCAAGGAGACCCAGGACCTCTACCTGCCGGCCGAGACGCGGCCGCGCACGGTGGTGTTCGACCCCAAGGGGTGGATGCTCAAGACGGTGGACTTCGACAAGCCGGCCGCCGAGTGGATCGTCCAGCTCGACACCGCGAAGGACCTGCTGGCGAAGCTCGAAGCCCTGCGCGCCCTCGGCAAGCTGGGCGGCGGCGAGGCGGTCGCGGCGCTCGGCAAGGCGTTGCGCGAGGCGCCGTTCCACGGCGTCCGCACGGTGGCCGCCGAGGCTCTCGCCGAGGTCGGGACCGAGGCCGCCCTGGCGGCCCTGCGCCCCGGCGTCCAGGACCGCGACGGCCGGGTGCGGGCCGCCACCTACAAGGCGTTCGGCTCGTTCCCCGGCGAGCCCGA
>DATAHG010000460.1:0-3844 GCA_036263295.1 Thermoanaerobaculia bacterium
TCGAAGCGGGCGCGCGGTCCACATGGGCCGCCGTGCCAGCCGCCGCCGTACCCGACGCGGCGCCAGAACAGGCCGCGGACGACGAAAAGCCAGAACAGGAAGAAAAGCGGCACGAAGAGGAACCCGAAGCCCCAGGGCCGGTGCCAGCCGTAATAGGGGTACGGATAGGGGGACGGCCCCCCGGGTTGAGAGAACTGGGGAACCACGATCTTGCCGCTCTGCTCGATGCCGTGCGCCACGCCCGCCTGCCAGGCGGCGATTCCGACCACGGCGGCGAGCAGCAGCGCGCCGACGATGACGGTCCAACGAAGGGTGCTGTTGTTCATGAGTGCATCCTCCTTTCCAGCGATGAGGATGGACTGCCATTATGGAGCGATTATGGAGACGCGGGCTCGAAGCTTCCAGACCCCGGGCAGGCATTGATTTGCATCAGAACGACTCCTCCCGGAGCCGGGCAGAGTGATCCTGATGCAGGACAGCGTTGAGTCGCATCAGGGAAGCTCTTTCCGGCTGCCCGGCAAGCTTGTTTTGCTGCAAAAGACCTTTCCTGAGCAACCGGGAAGGCTTTGCCGGCCATCGGGAAGGGTTGTCTGGGTGCCATTCAGCCTTCGCCAGCTCCCGAGAAGAGCTGTTCTGTTGCAAATCAACAGAGTTGCGCTGCGGGATAACGCTGTTGGGCTACCCGCGAACGGAATTGTGATGCAAAACAGAGCTTCCGGCCTTCCCGCATCTCGTCTCCGGCCGTCGAAACCGGTCGCCCGGGGCCCCGCACGGGCAAACGGGTTCCCGGCAGGGGCGGTCGGCACCCAGCAAAAGGTATAGCTCCTGTCTGACAGAGGTCGCGAGGGGTCCGAATGAAGATCCCGGGAGACGGCTTTCCTTATCGGATCATTTGGTGGTCATTCCCAGGGCTTCGGCCAGGTTGACCTGCGGGATGGCCTGGGCATTTTCGAGGATGAGCTTGCGCACCGCGGCGGTGAGACCTTGCTCGATCATGCTCTTCGTCACCCCGATCGTGATCTTGCCTCGCGTACCCGCCTGCGCGATCCCCAAGGCGAGGGCGGGCTCGTCGGGGACCCCCTGCGAGCTGAGCTCGGCGGCCGCGCCCAGAATCCTGAACATGGCTTCCAGGTCGGCTGCGGTCTTCGCGCTGCCCGCCAGCTTGATGTTCCTCACACTGACGGCCCCGCCAGGCGTCACCTCGACGGTATCGAAGGTCGCCACGGGCTGGCCACTGCTCAGAACGGTGATGAGGCTGCCCGACAGGGTCACCCGGTCTACTTTGGGGGGCGTCGTGGCGGCGGGGGCGGCGGCGCCGCCGGGAGAGGCGGCCGCGCCAGGAGCCGCGGCCGGAGCGCCACCCGGGCTGCCGGCCACCACCACCATGAAGCTGCTGCCGGCGGCGATGGAAATGCCGTTCCCTCCTTCGCCATGGCTGAACGGTGTTTTCAGGGTAAACGTTGCGTTCGCGGCGATGTTGGACACCGCCTGCAGCGGCCCCGGCGCCGAGCTTCCGCCGGAACCACCCCCCACGTTGGCGGCGATCTTCTTGAGAGTGGCCGGGAGGTCCGGGTCGTTGAGCGGGTTGTATCCCGGCTTGGCGAGCGCCGAGCCCGCGATCGCGGCGGAGAACTGCCCTGACAGAAACTCTCTCACCTGATCCGACATGTCGTACCCGGGAATGTTGGTCTCATTCGAGCAACTGACCGTGACCTTGCCCGTGGCGAAGTCCAGAGAGATTCCGCTTACCAAAACGTTTTTGGCCAGAGAGTTCCAGACCTGCAGGGAGGGAGTGCACTGGAGACTGAGCCCCGTCGGGGTCACGCTCAAAGAGACCTGGGTCGAGGCGTTGGAGTAGATCTTGGTATCGCCTCGGCTGTTTCCGCCTCCCAGCTTGCCGGCGGGGATCATAAAGGAGAAGCCCACCTTGTTGAGGTCGATCGCGGAGGGGATCTTCTGGGCGATGGGCCCGAGCGGGACGGGCTTGGCGGCCTGGTCGGCCTGCGCCGCCAGGCCCTGGATCTCCGCGCGATCGATGCAGTAGGTGGCGCCGCCCACCACGACGGCGATCGAGCCCACGATGCTGACCCCCTTGGTTGCCTCGGAGGCGGCGGTCAGAGACTCCGCCGCCAGCAAGGCATTGCGGATCGCCTCCAGCGCCTTGTCGTCCTGGGCCTTGCCCGCGTCGAGGATCTTTTGCTGCAAGGTCATGGTGTCGGCGAGAGCGCGATTCTGGGCCGCGGACGGCGGCTTGGGCGCCGGGGCTGGCGCGGGTTTGTTCGCCGGCGGTGCCTGCGCCATCGCGGGATGGAGGGCCGTCCTGACCTCCGCCACGCGGGTCTTCAGCATGGAGACATCTTCTCGCGTGAGCCGCAACTGCATGAGCGTGCTGCCCAGGTTGAACATCACATCGCTGGTGGTGGCGTTGGGGTCCTGGGCCGGAGGAGCCGACTGGAGCGCAGCGGCGACCTCGTCCACCTTGGCGTCGTCCATCTCCTTATAGGCGACCTCGAGCAGCGCCAGGATCTTGGACACGTTGGCGGCGGTTTCACCACTGCGCTGCACCGGAGCGGCAGGGCGCGCGAAGCCGGTCCGGCCGGCGACCCCTCCCGCCGCGATTCCTGCTCCCACGGTCCGGGCTTCGAGCTCGGCGGAGCCGGCCGTTTCGAAACCCTGCCGGTTTTGTTGAACGTGGGTGAGCTCGTGCGCCACCAGCTCTTTGGGCGGGTTGGGCGTCCGGAACGCCACCGTGGAGCCCATCGTGGCCCCGGCGGCGCCAAGGGCGGCGAGCCCGCGTTCGGCCGCCGGGTCGCCCAGGTGCGCCTGCACGCCGTCAAACGATTGGCCGAAGGCCCGCTCCATCTCTCCCCGGTACGGCAGCTCGCGCGCCGGACCGCTGGTCGCCTCCGCGAACTGCGTCTTCATATCGCCCGCGCCGGGTGTGGGCTGGGGCTGCGGGGCCGGGGAGGTACGCCCGGAGGCCAGCAGCCGCTGCACGGCGTGGTTGCCCAGGGTCCTCTGCAAGTCCAGGATCGGGTGGCCCGGCGCCGCGACGCTTCCCGGCTGCCGAGAGCCATCGGGACTGCTTTTTCGAGTACCGCCTTCTTTCCCCGCGGGTGCGCGCATTCGTCCCTCCCATCCTGCAAGCTACCACCGTTAGTGACAGGGGGCCCAAAAGCGTTTCAGGGCCGTGCGCCGAGGAACCTTCGAGCCCAATGGGAGGGTGAGGTAGGTTAGACTTCGGCCTGCCTGGCGCGAGAATGGAGCGGAGAGAGTCCAATGAAAATGAATCGTCTCATCCCCATGTTGCCGGTGAAGAGCATGCCCGCGAGCATCGAGTTCTATCAGAAGCTTGGATTCAGTGTCGAAAAAAAGAATGATGATTGGGGTTGGGCCATGCTCTGTTTTGACGAGTGCCGCCTGATGGTGGATCAATCGATCAACCGGCATCGGGAGATGCACCGCGAGTCCGTTCTCTACTTGTATCCGGAGGATATCGTCGAGTATCACCGGCAAGTGCGCGGGAATGGACTGGATGTCCCCGACCTGGATGTCACTTTCTACGGCCTCACCGAGTTTCGGCTCGACGATCCCGACGGCAACCGTTTGTGGATCGGACAGAGCACCTCGGCCGGGTCCTGATCTCCGCGGCTGCGGCGGCCTGAGGTCTATCCATGAGCCACACTGTTTCAGACCAGGAGTCCACGGCAGATCGCGAGCTTGCCCACTCGCGGCTGATCGACGCGCCGCGGGAGCGCGTCTTTCGTGCGTTCGCCGAGCCCGCCCACCTGGCCCGCTGGTGGGGCCCGGACGGGTTCTCCAGCACCTTCGAGACGTTCGACCT
>DATAHG010000461.1:0-2508 GCA_036263295.1 Thermoanaerobaculia bacterium
AGAAGGACAAGACCTGGACCTCCACCTACAAGGTGGACGACATCAAGGTCCCGATCGGCGACATGGGGATGCTGCAGATCGGCATCAGCCCGATCGAGCTGTCGTCGCGCATCGAGGTCCTGCGGGCCGACCTGATCCGCCAGGCGGCGCTGATCGGCGTCTTCTCCCTGCTGCTGCTGCTCAGCTCCTACGTGGCGATCTGGTGGCTGCTGCGGCGCGCCCGGCTGCTGGAGGTCCAGGCCGCCGAGGCCGAGCGCCTGGCCTACATCGGCACCCTCGCCTCGGGCCTCGCCCACGAAATCCGCAACCCGCTCAACTCGTTGAGCCTCAACATGCAGATGCTCGAGGAGGAGATCGACGAGGGGGGCTCGGCGCCGATGGGTAAGCGGCTGCTCTCGATCACCCGCTCCGAGCTGACCCGGCTGGAGCGCCTGGTCACCGACTTCCTGGCTTACGCGAAGCCCCGTTCGCTGGAGCTGGAGGAGGTCCCGGCGGTGCGCCTGCTGGAGCGGATCCGCGAGGTACTGGCGGGGGAGATCCGCAAGCGCGGTGCCCAGGTCGAGCTGGACGACCGCAGCGCCGGTGCGCGGGTCCGGGTGGACCTGGGGCAGATGAACCAGCTCTTCCTCAACCTCGTGCAGAACGCCCTGGTGGCGACCGAGGACTCCGGCCGGCCGCCGGTTCTCCGCCTCGCCGCCGCGCGCCAGGGGGGGACGGTTACTCTCGAGGTGACCGACAACGGGGTGGGGATCCCGACCGAGGAGCTGTCGAAGATCTTCGATCTCTTCTACTCGACCCGCAAGGGCGGCACCGGCCTCGGCCTGGCGATCGTCGAGCGTATCGCCCGCGCCCATGGCGGCCGGGTGGCGGTCAAGAGCACGGTCGGCGCTGGAACCACGATGAGCGTCGAGCTGCCGGCCGTCTCCCACCCCGAGGTCGTCCCCCGCGGCCTGGTCGAGAGCATCTCCTCCTGATTTCCTTCTGAAAAGCGAAAGCCCCGCAGGGCGGGGCTTTCTCGGCGGGATCGATCAGATCGGCGACCTGAGGGAGAGACTCAGGCGATCTCGATCTTGCGCGGCTTGGCCTGCTCGGCCTTGGGAACGGTGATCGTCAGAACGCCGTTCTCGAAGGCGGCCTGGACCTTCTCGGAGCTCACCTGCTGCGGCAGGACGAAGGAGCGGGCGAAGGTGCCGTAGGACCGCTCGACGCGGTGGTAGCTCTCCTTCTTGACGTCCTTCTCGAACTTCCGCTCACCGGTCAGCCGGAGGACGTTGTTCTCCAGCGTGATGGTGATGTCCTCGCGGGTCAGGCCCGGCAGCTCCGCCATCAGACGAAAGCCTTCCTCGGTCTCCTGGATGTCCACCGGCGGCATCCAGGTACGGGTCGTGACCTCCTCGCCATGACCCGCCTCGTTGAAGAAGGTGTCGAAAAGGCGGAAGAAGGGCTCGCGGTTGAAGGTAAGGGCGGGATTCCAGCGGCTCACAGAGTTGGTCATGGTGATTTCTCCTTGTCTGCCTTCTATTGGTTCGTTCGTTCAGATCGGAGCCAGGCTCCGGAGCTCTCGGTTCGGTTCTGCGGCTTCTACTTCGCCGCTCACATCTTCATGATAGGCAGACGCTCAGGTCTTGTCAATACCCAAGGTCAAAGATCTTAGTTTTTGTGTGTCACATCCTGGGGAGAGGCACGGCTTATGGAGCACATATGAGTGCAAATAGATAAGATCGGAGCGGGGGAAGGCGAGAGGTCCGTTGAAAGGGCGAGGTGGTCGCCGGGCGGGTCGATCCGGCGAGCGGACTGGCGCGCCCGCCCGCTCGCTGGTCATTCCTTGGGAGGGAGGCCTGAGGGTTCAGGCGTCGTCTTCGAGATCCTCGGGCAGGGCGAACTGCTCGGCCTTGTCGTTGCCGCATGCCGTGCAGAGGACCTCAGTGATCTTCCCGTCCTCCCACTCGAAGGTATAGCAGGGGGTCTCACACTCCAGGCAGACGAGATACTCCGGGCTGGACATCCGCTTCCTCCATTCGATCAAGGAATTCCAGCCCGAAATTCTAAACCGCGTCGGCCGGGATCGCGCCCTCCCGGCCGCGGGAAGCCCGCTCCGCCCGGGTCTCCGCGGGGAGAGAGCGGGCCGGGGCCTCGCGCCGGAAGCGCTCCAGGGCCGCGAAGAGGCGGTCCGGGTGCTCCAGGTGGACGGCGTGGCCGCAGCCGGGCAGGGGATAGAAGTGGACGTCGGTCAGGGCCTCGGCCATGGCCCGCGCCGCCTCGATCTTGAAGAGGCCGTCCTCCTCCCCCCAGATCAGCCCGACCGGAACGCGAAGGCGGGCGAGGTCGGCGGCGTCGAAGGTGTCCTCCTCCGAGAGGCTGGCGAGGACGTTCTTGACCGCCTTCGAGGTGTAGGCCGCGAGGAACCCCTCGCGCGACATCCGCCAGATCCAGGGAGTCTCGGAGAACATGGCCGTGTAGAGGCGATCGACGCCGGCGAGATCGTCTACCGTGACGAGGGACTGGATG
>DATAHG010000462.1:0-6975 GCA_036263295.1 Thermoanaerobaculia bacterium
CACGAGACCTTCCCCGAGCCGGTCTTCGCCGAGCCCCTGCCGATCCCGGCCGCGGCCTTCGAGCCTGCCGTCTGGGCCGAGGCACCTCCGCTCGAGATCGAGGAGGCCTACACGGTCGAGGAAGTCGAGGAAGAGGCCGAGCCGGCCGCCACGGCCACCCTCGGCGAGCTCTACCTGCACCAGGGGCACCCCCGCGAAGCCGAGCGGATCTTCCGCGAGGTTCTGGACCGCGAGCCGTCCAACACCGCCGCCCGGATCGGCCTGGAGAAGGCCGGTCAGACCGCGCCGCGCCCGCTCGCCGCGGCCGACCTGCTGGAAGGCTTCGACCCCGACGAGACACCCGGGCCGAACGCCAGGAAGATCCATCTTCTGAGCAGCTATCTGAAGCGCATCCGGCAGGGCCAAAGGAGTCGTCCCCATGTTTCTTGAGGAGCTGAGCCGCATCAACAACCGCATCGAAGGTGCGGTCGCCCTGTCCCTGGTCGCCAAGGACGGCATGCGCGTCGAGTCGGTCAGCTCGGACCCCGACCTCGACCTCGAATTGCTGGCCGCCGAGCTCGTCGCCCAGGCGCGCTCCATCTCGGACAACCATCGCGACCTCAATCTCGGAGAGGTGCAGCACCTCGCCGTCTCCACCGATCGGATGACGCTGATGGTAAGCTCCGTCGCCACAGACTATTATTTGCTTCTCGTGCTGGGGCCGGAGGGGAGCTACGGGCAGGCGCGGTTCGAGCTGCGCCGGGCTCGCCTGGCTCTGGAGAGAGAGCTTTCCTGAACCGGCCGGAGAGAGCTGCCGCCCCGCCTCTCTCCGGGCGACCGGCCGTATGGAGGGAGGATCCACCTTGCTGACGTTTGAACAGATCAAAGAGCTGATCGAGCTCGTCGCGGAACGCCGACTGCAGGGCATCGAGGTCGAACGGTCGGGCTTCCGGCTCAAAGTCGACGGCTACGCCGCCCAGGCCGCCACCGCAGGCCCGGCCGCGGCCGCCGAGGCCCCTTTGGCCGCTCCGGCCGCCGCCCCGCTCGCCCTGCCCAGCCCGCCCGCCGCCGCCGCTCCGGCCGCCGCGGCGGCTCCGGCCGGCCCGCCGGCGGGCACCCATGTCCTTACCTCGCCCATCGTCGGGACCTTCTACAGCGCCCCTTCGCCAGACGCCGGCCCGTTCGTCGAGGTCGGCTCGCGGGTCAAGAAGGGACAGGTCCTCTGCATCATCGAGGCGATGAAGCTGATGAACGAGATCGAGTCGGACGCCGACGGCGTCATCGCCGAGATCTATCCGCAGAACGCCCAGCCGGTCGAGTTCGGCGAGCCGCTGTTCGCCATCCGGCCCGCCTAGGAGCGGCCGACCCGGGTCTCGCATGTTTAAAAAGATCCTGATCGCCAACCGGGGCGAGATCGCCCTGCGGATCATCCAGGCGTGCCGTGAGCTGGGCATCGCGACGGTGGCCGTCTTCAGCACCGCCGACCGCGACAGCCTGCACGTCACCTATGCCGACGAGGACGTCTGCATCGGTCCGCCGCCGTCCAAGTCGAGCTACCTCAACATTTCGAGCATCATCTCGGCGGCCGAGATCACCGGCGCCGACGCCGTCCACCCGGGCTACGGCTTCCTGGCCGAGAACGCCCACTTCGCCGAGGTCCTCCAGGAGTGCGGCCTCAAGTGGATCGGCCCGCGCCCCGAGGTCATCCGGACCATGGGCGACAAGGCCAAGGCGCGGCAGACCGCGCAGGCGGCCGGCGTGCCGGTCCTGCCGGGCAGCCGCGACCCGCTGGAGAGCCCCGAGGAGGCCGAGCAGCTCGGCGCCGAGGTCGGCTATCCGGTCATCCTCAAAGCCGCGGCGGGCGGCGGCGGCCGCGGCATGCGGATCGTCCACTCCGCCGACCAGATCGCCGGCCAGTTCATGGCCGCCCGCGAGGAGGCCGAGAAGGCCTTCGGCGACGGCTCGGTCTACCTGGAGAAGTACCTGGTCGAGCCGCGCCACATCGAGTTCCAGGTCTTCGGCGACCACCACGGCAACGTCATCCACCTGGGCGAGCGCGAGTGCTCGATCCAGCGCCGCCACCAGAAGCTCATCGAGGAGGCGCCGTCGCCGGCCCTCACCCCCGAGCTGCGGGAGCGCATGGGCGCCGCCGCCGTGGCCCTCTGCAAGGCCGTGAATTATGAAAACGCCGGCACCATCGAGTTCCTGCTCGACAGCGACGGCAGCTTCTACTTCATGGAGATGAACACCCGCATTCAGGTCGAGCACCCGGTGACCGAGATGGTGACCGGCCTCGACCTGGTGAAGCTGCAGATCCAGGTGGCGGCGGGGGAGAAGCTGAACATCCCGAGCGGCATCAAGCCGCGCGGCCACGCCATTGAGTGCCGGGTCAACGCCGAGAACCCCGATACCTTCGCGCCGAGCCCGGGCAAGCTCAAGACGTTCCACCCGCCCGGCGGCCCCGGCACGCGCGTCGACACCCACGGCTACGAGGATTACGTCGTTCCGCCCCATTACGACTCCCTCGTCGCCAAGCTGATCGTCCACGACCGCAGCCGGGCGGAGGCGCTCGCCCGCATGTCGCGCGCCCTCGACTTCTTCGTGGTGGAAGGGATCCAGACGTCGATCCCCCTCCACAAGAAGATCCTGCGCGATCCGGACTTCGCCGCCGGCAAGATGTCGACCCGCTTCATGGAGCGGTTCCTGGCGGCAAAGAAGAAGGACGAGACAGGCGGCGACGGAGAGAAATGACGAGGCCGGTGCCCCGGCCGGGTCCGGTGTACGCGATCGCGGACGCCGAGGCGCTCGGCCCCTTGCCGCTGCCGGAAGGCGTGGCCCGCATGGCCGAGGCGGGGATCCGCTGGATCCAGGTGCGGGCCAAGAAGCTCTCCGGCGCGGATTTCCATCGCGCCCTGGAGCGGTGCTGCCGGGCCCTCGAAGGCAGCGGCGCCGCCCTCTGGGTGGATGACCGGGCCGATCTCGCGGCGCTCTTCCCGGTCGCCGGGGTCCACGTCGGCCAGACCGACCTGCCGCCGGAGGCGGCCCGCCGCGTTGTCGGAGAGCATCTCTGGATCGGCCTCTCGACCCATGGTCTCGAACAGCTCGCGGCGGCCGACCGCGATCCGGACGTCGATGTGGTGGCTCTCGGACCGATCTTCCCGACCACCGGCAAGGCGGATCCCGATCCGGTGGTCGGCCTGGACATCCTGCGGGAGGCTCGGCGCCTTACGGCGAAGCCGCTGGTCGCGATCGGCGGGATCGACGCCTCCAACGCCGCCGAGGTGCTGGCGGCCGGCGCCGACACCGTGGCCGTCCTCGGGGCGGTCTGCCGGGGAGACGTGATCGCGGGCTGCCGGCATCTGCTGGCCGCGGTCGGCGGGACACGGGCGGCCGGAGCCGCGTGAGGTCCGGATGAGGGTGTTCCTGACCGGCTTCATGGGCTCCGGCAAGACCACCGTCGGCCGCATCCTGGCCGAAAGGCTGGGGATCCCCTTCGTGGACCTCGATCTGGAGATCGAGCTGCGGGAAGGGATGTCGGTGCGGGAAGTCTTCGAGCGGCGCGGTGAGCCGGCTTTCCGGCACTTAGAGCAGGAGACCCTGCGCGCCACGGCCGCCCTGCCGGATGCGGTGATCGCCACCGGCGGCGGCACGGTCACCGTCGAGCCCAATGCCCGCTGGATCCAGGCGAACGGCCTGGCGGTGTGGCTCAATCCGGCGTTCGCGACCCTGGTCGGCCGGGTCGGGGCTCTCGGCAAGCGGGACCGCCCGCTGTTCCAGAACGAGGAGCAGGCCCTGGCGCTCTATCGCCGGCGCCTGCCAGCCTACCGCCGGGCCGATCTGACGGTAGACATCGGTCCGGCCGAAGAGCCGGAAGAGATCGCGGCGAGGATCGCCTTGCTGCTCGCGGAGAGACGTTGCGTTACCTGATCCTGTCGGACATGCATGGCAACTGGGACGCCTTCGAGGCCGTCCTGCGCAAGGCGCGCCGCAAGCGGTTCGAGGCGGTGCTCGTCCTGGGCGACCTGGTGGGCTACGGCGCGGCTCCCAACCAGGTGGTAGAGGCGGTGCGGAGCCTCTCCTCCCGCGTCTTCACGGTGCGCGGCAACCACGACAAGGTGGTCGCCGGCATCGACTCGGGAGAGAACTTCAACCAGGCCGCCCTCACCGCGGCGCGCTGGACCACCGCGCGGCTCACCGCCTCCAACCGCCGCTTCGTGCGCGATCTCCCCGAAGGGCCGCTCCAGGTCGAGCCGGGCATCGCCATCTGCCACGGCTCGCCGATCGACGAGGACATGTACGTCTTCTCGGACATGGACGCCTACGAGATCTTCTCCGGCTTCAACATGCCGGTGACCTTCTTCGGCCACACCCACATCCCGTCCCTCTTCGCTCTGGAAGGGCGGCACCTGGGGCTGATGGCACTGCGGGGGAACGGCGGGCGGATCGTGCTCCATCCGGAGGGGCGCTACCTGCTCAACCCGGGCTCGATCGGCCAGCCGCGCGACCGCGACCCCCGGGCCTCCTTCATGACCTACGACAGCCAGCGCCGGATCGTGCGCTGGTACCGGGTGCCCTACCCGATCGAGCGTGCCCAGGAGCGGATCCGCCGGGCCGGCCTGCCCAACTCCCTGGCCGACCGGCTGGCGGTAGGAGCGTAGAGAGACACTAGTCCGTCCGCAGCCGCGAGGTCCAGTAGCTCGCCCGTCGCCGGTCGTGTGCCACGGCCAATACCCGGATCGTCGAGCCGGACATCTTGTAGATCAGGCTATAGGGAAATCGCCGGAAGACATAGCGCCGCGTGCTCGCTCGAAACCGCGGCCAGCGGCGAGGCGCCGAGGCAACCTGCTCGACAGCGTGTTGGAAATCGGCCAGGAATCGCTCTTCCGCGGTCGGGCTTTGCTCGCGATACCACGCAAGGGCCTCCTCGACTTCCAGGGCAGCTTGAGAATGGAAAAGGAGCGGACTAGCGCTCACGGCTCCCGCGCCGGAGCCGGGCCTGGAGCTCCTCCCAAGAGATACCCTTCACGGCTCCAGATTCCAACTCTTCGGCGCGGCGTTCCAACTCAGCTTCCCAGGCGACATCCGAGCCCGGAACCTCAAGGCTGTCGAGCAGCCGGGCCGCAAGCTCTGCACGGCCCGCCTCATCCAGCTCCAGGGCGATCCTGGCGACCTCTTCCATCTCGGGTTTCATCTTTCTCCTACTCCTCGGCCGCCCGCACGGCCAGCCGGTCCCGCAGGCGCACCTCGCGGATCCGCTGGACCGTCGAGAGAATCCCGCCCAGGAGCACCACGTAGAGCCCCCACCAGACCAGGTTGATCAGCGGCTTGTGGGTGACGTCCACCGACAGCTTGGGCCGGCTGGCGACCCCTTCGATGCCGACCTGCACGGCGCGCGACGAGGCGTTGATGCCCGCCACGTAGATATGGCCGCCGCCGGGCAGGGCGAGCGGCGGCGTCTCGACCGAGCCGTCCACCGGATTCAGCCGGTAGAGCGGCTTGACCCGCGAGGTCTGGCCGCCCCGGGTGACGTCGAACACCGCGCCGATGGTGATCGGCTTGCCCCCCTCCATCTGCGCAATGGCGTTGCCGTCCGCGTTCAGATCGAAAGAGACGAAGCGGATCTGGGTGTTGCCCACCGACCCCTGCTCCCCCTGCGCGAGCTGCAGGCTCGGCCGGCCCGGATCGAAATCGATCGGGGAGACGTAGAGGTCCTGGAGCGGCGTCTTGCGGATGTCCGGGTGGACCATCACCTGCTTGGTCCGCTCGTTCATGAACAGGCGGGGGTAGACCTTGAACTTCTGGCCGTCGGCCTTGACCACCTGGACCTCCATCTTCTCGCGCTCATACCCCTGCCGCGGGATGAAGCGCTCGAAGGTGAGGGTGAGATCGCCGACCTGGCTGGGCACGCCCTGCTCCAGGGTGACCTTGGCGCTCCGGTCGTAGGCCGAGGAGGCGATGATGCCGAGCAGGATCACCCCGACGCCGACGTGGGCGAGATAGCCGCCGGCGCCCCGCAGGCCTCCGGCCCGCGTCTTCGCGATCGTCTTGTCGAGATTGGTCGCGAGAGCCAGCGCGGCCAGGAACACGAACAGCAGATGGAACGGATTGTGGACCTGCCAGACCGCCGCGGCCACCGCCACGATCAGGGCGAAAATGCCCGGGACGATCAGCTTGCGCAGCAGCTCCCTCCCCGCGGTCCCCCGCCAGGTGAGGTAGGGGACGATCGACAGCAGCACCGAGATCAGCAGCGCGATCGGGAAGTTCACCCGGTTGTAGAACTCGGGCCCCACCTGGCCCTGGTTCTCCATGAACCGGGTCAGGAGCGGAGCCGAGGTGCCGATCGCGATCATGATCGTCGCGACCAGGATGGTGATGGTCGAGAGCACCAGGAACGTGCCGCGCGACAGGAACGGATCCTCGTTGGCCGCGGTCGGGATCTGCTTCCAGCGCGTCGCGAGCAGGACCAGCCAGAGCAGGCTGAAGCCGGCCAGGAGGAAGGTCAGCCAGCCCGAGATCCCGAGATCCACGAAGCTGTGGACCGAAAAGTCCGCGAGCACCCCGGAGCGGGTCAGGAACGTGCCGTAGAGCACCGAGATGTAAGTCAGACCGGCGAGCACGTAATTGGCCCGGCGGTAACGCCCCTTGGTGCGCTCCATGTGCAGGCCATGGATCATCACCGTGCCGAACAGCCAGGGGATCAGCGAGGCATTCTCGACCGGATCCCAGCCCCAGTAACCGCCCCAGCCGAGCGTCTTGTAGGCCCAGTAGCCCCCCATCAGAATGGCCGTGCCGAGCACCAGGAAACCGCCGAGCGCCCAGGGGAAGGCCCGCACCGCCCAACTGTCATAGTCCTTGCGCCAGAGGGCGGCCATCGCGAAAGAGAACGGGATCGCGCTCGCGGCATAGCCGACGAACATGATCGGCGGATGGATGACCATCCAGTCGTCCTGCAGCAGCGGATTGAGGCCGGTGCCGTCGAGCGGGGTCTGCTTCAGC
>DATAHG010000463.1:0-4039 GCA_036263295.1 Thermoanaerobaculia bacterium
TCTTCCAGCGGAAAAACCCGATCGATCACCGGACGCAGGCCGTGGAGCGCGATCGCCCGGTTCATCGCCTCGAAGCTTTCGCGGTCTCCCACCAGGATGCCCTGGACGCGGATCTTCTGCATCAGGATCGAGGTGAGCGAGACCTGGGTGGCGCCCCCGGCGAGGACGCCGATCACGCCGATCCGGCCGCCCGGGCGCACCGCCTGGAGCGACTGCGCGAAGGTGCCGGCGCCGCCGACCTCGACGACGCAGTCCACGCCGACTCCACCGGTCAATTTTTTCGCCGCGACGCCCCAGTCGGGGGTCTCGCGATAGTTGATGCCTTCCGCGGCGCCGAGCTCGCGGGCGCGGGCGAGCTTGTCGTCGCGGCTGGAGGTCACGATGACCCGGGCGCCGAGCAGCCGGGCGAATTGCAGGGCGAAGATCGAAACGCCGCCGGTCCCCTGGACCAGCACGGTGTCTCCCGCCTTGATCCCCCCTTCATTGACCAGGGCGTTCCAGGCGGTCACGGCGGCGCAGGGGAGGGCCCCGGCCTCCTCGTCCGACAGGTGCGGGGGCACCGGGGTCACCCCCTCTTCCGACAGCACGACCTCCTCGGCGAGCATGCCGTCGAGCGGCCCGCCGAGGGTCGAGCGCATCTTCTCGCGGGTGGGCTCGCCGGCGATCCAGCGCTGGGCGAAGACGCCGCAGACCCGGTCCCCCACTTTCACCCGTGTGACGCCTTCCCCGATCTCGACCACCTCGCCGGCACCGTCCGAGTTGGGGATCAGCGGCAGCTTCTGGCGCGGGTTGTACTCGCCGCGGATCATCATCAGATCGCGGTAGTTGAGAGAGGAGGCGCGCACCCGCACCCGGACCTGGCCGAAGCCCGGGCGCGGCTCCGGCCGCTCGGTGAGCGTCAGGTGGTCGAGCCCGAAGGCGTCGCGGATCTCGACGGCCCGCATCAGGCTTCGTTATCCAGCGCGGACCGCAACTTCCCGAGCAGCTCGCGGGCCTCCGAATCGGCGAGCCGGCCGGCGGGCCAGAGGATCCCCAGCCCCTCGCCGCCGAATTTCGGGATGATATGGAAATGCACGTGCATGACCACCTGGTGCGCCTCCGAGCCGTTGTTCTGGAGGATGTTGTAGGCCGTCGCCCCGGTCGCCCGCATCACGGCGCGGCAGAGGCGCGGCAGCACCCTGCCGAGGGCGGCGGCCGCCTCGTCCGAGAGCTGGTGGAGGAACGCCTTGCGCTCTTTGGGGATGACCAGGGTGTGGCCGTCCGACAGCGGGCCGATGTCGAGGAAGGCCAGGACGTGGTCATCCTCATAGACTTTGTAGCTGGGGATCTCCCCGGAAAGAATCTTGTCGAAAATGGTCGGCTGATGATCGCTCATGGCGGGTTATTCTAGGAGCATGACGGCGGCTTCCGGCAGCCCCCTGGATGCGGACCTCGCATCCGTTCCATTCCGAAAGGGCCAGATCCCTTTTTCCAGCATCGACACATCGCTCTTGAAAAATTTTTCCCTTCTCCGCGAGGCCACCGCCGGTTTGGCACCCGGCCGGAGTTCTGGCAGGGTCCGCGCGATCGGTGAGATGCGAAGGGGACCGGCCGGCAGCCCGCCAGAATCGGGGAAATTGCTGAGCCGCCAGGATTTTTGCCCGTCAGGACCGTGCGGGGGGAGGTTGGCCCCTGAATTGCAGTGTACCTGCGGCGTGAGAGGAACAGTCTACGCACCCTGGTCATACAGCTCCCCTCGGACACTGCTCGGTGGCCGCGGCTCCCATTTGGGTGCCGGCTGGCGCCGGGCGCAACGGTTGACCGGCAAGGAGCACGCTCCGAGCGCGGTCGGCTCTACCCCGGAGCTCCCGATCGACTCGGGGGCGCGTTCCGCCCTGACCGCGGCTGCGGAAGCGGGTCCCGCTTCCGAGCCTCCGCAAGGTATCTACGCTCTTTCGCCGCGGATCCACGTCCGCGGCATCGCCCTGCAACTTTTCCCGATCACTTCCGCCGGACGGCAGGCCGCCCTGGCCTCTTGCGCCGTTCCCGGCGATTCTACCGGGCTGAAATAGCCGGCCATGTCCGCGCAGCCCTCCGGGGCTTTCCAGCCTGGTGAACGAACCGGGCGGATTGTCGGCAGCGAAAGCGAGCCGGCCGGCGATCCCCTTGTGCCGCCTCACCCACGCCCTGTTTCCCGCTTCCCCACAGGAGGACGAGACGAGATGAAGCAAGAGGCTCTGGCCTCTCGAGGGCCCAATCCATCCCGGCGCGAAGAGATCTGCGCGATCTTCGGGGAGACGTACGACCCCGAACGCTGGAACGACTGGCGGTGGCAGATGCGCCACCGTCTCACGCGGCTCGACCAGTTCGAGCGTCTGCTTCGGCTCACCGAGCCGGAACGGCGTGGGCTCTTGCTGGCCGGCGGCAAATTCTCCGTCGCGGTGACCCCTCATTTCGCCTCGCTGATCGAGCCGGAAGACCCGGGCTGCCCCGTGCGGCTCCAGGTCGTACCGGTGGCGGACGAGTTGGTGGTGAGCGACGGCGACATGGCCGACCCCTGCGGCGAGGACGGCGCCAGCGTGGCCGAGGGGCTGGTCCACCGCTATCCCGACCGGGTGCTCTTCCTCGCCCTGGACACCTGCGCCTCGTACTGCCGCTACTGCACGAGGAGCCGGCTGGTCAGCCAGGGGGAGCTCGAGCCGCTCGGCCGCCGCATCGAGGCGGCTCTCGCCTATCTGGAGGAGCACACCGAAGTGCGCGACGTGCTGCTCTCCGGCGGCGATCCGCTGCTGATGTCGGACGCCACGCTCGACCAGCTCCTCGGGCGGTTGCGGGCGATCCCGCACATCGAGTTCCTGCGCATCGGCACGCGCATCCCGGCCTTCCTGCCGCAGCGCATCACCCCGGAGCTGGTGGCGGTTCTGCGCAAGCACCGGGTCTGGCTGTCGGTCCACTTCTGCCACGCCAACGAGCTGACCCCCGAGGTGGCAGCGGCCTGCGATCTGCTGGCCGACGGCGGCATCCCGCTCGGCTGCCAGACGGTGCTGCTGCGCGGCGTCAACGACTCGGTCGAGGCCCTCAAGGACCTCTTCCATGGTCTGCTCAAGCTGCGGGTCCGCCCCTACTACCTCTACCAGTGCGACCCGGTGATCGGCACCGGGCATCTGCGGACCTCGGTGTCGAAGGGGATCGAGCTGATCTCCCAGCTCCGCGGTCACACCACGGGCTACGCGGTCCCCACCTACGTGGTGGACGCCCCCGGCGGCGGCGGCAAGATCCCGATCCAGCCCGACACCGTGGTCGAGCAGGCGGACGGCGTCTGGCACCTGCGCAACTGGGCCGGCGAGACCTATCAGTATCTCGACCCGTCCTAGATCGGGATGCGACCGCTCCGCCTCGCTCTCTGTTACGACCTCAAGGGGGACTACCTGGCCGCCGGGTACTCCCCCGACGAGGTGCTGGAGCTCGACGAGCAGGACACCGTGGACGAGTTGGCCGGGGCTCTCGGCCAGCTCGGTCACGAGGTCGTGGCCGTGGGCCGCGGCGTCGAGCTGGCTCGCCGGCTGGCCGGCGGCGAGCGCTGGGATCTCGTGTTCAACATCGCCGAGGGGATCCGCGGGCGTTCCCGCGAGGCCCAGGTGCCGGCGGTGTGCGAAATGTTCGACCAGCCGTACACTTTTTCCGACCCTCTGACCTGCGCCCTGACGCTCGACAAGCCGCTCGCCAAGCGCCTGGTGCGCGACTCCGGCCTCCCCACCCCGGATTTCGCGGTGGTCGAGTCGGCCGCCGAGGCCGAGCGGGTCACCCTGGAGCCGCCGCTGTTCGCCAAGCCGGCGGCCGAGGGGAGCTCGAAGGGGGTGACGGCGCGCTCGCACGTCGAGCGCCGCGCCGACCTCCCGGGCGTCTGCGCCGAGTTGCTCGCGGCCTACCGCCAAGCGGTGCTGGTGGAACGCTATCTCCCCGGCCGCGAGGTGACGGTGGGGATCCTCGGCAACGGCGAGGAATCCCGGGTGGTGGGGATCATGGAGGTGCAGATCGTCGGCGGCGACCTCGCCGCCTA
>DATAHG010000464.1:0-3952 GCA_036263295.1 Thermoanaerobaculia bacterium
GTCCTGGGGATCCGTCCGGTCGGGGTCATCGACGACTTCTTCGACCTCGGCGGGCACTCCCTCCTGGCCGTGCGCCTGATGGCTCGGATTGAGGCCGAGCTGGGGCGCGCCCTGCCGCTCTCGGCCCTGTTCCAGAGCGGCACGGTGGAGGGACTGGCCGAGCGGTTGCGCGAGGCAGGGCCGGAGGGGGGGGCCTCGCCGCTGGTCCCCTTGCAGACGAAGGGCTCGCGTCCGCCGCTGTTCCTGGTCCACCCGGCTGGCGGTCAGGTGCTGTGCTATGCCGGGCTGGTGCGGTTGTTGGGGGAGGACAGGCCGGTCTACGGGCTGCAGGATGTGGGATTCCCGGAAGGGGAACGCACTGTCGCTGACCTCGCCGCCGCCTACGTGGAAAAGCTCCTGGAAGCCCAGCCGGAAGACCCGTATTACCTCGCCGGCTGGTCTTTTGGCGGCCGGGTTGCCTTTGAAATGGCATGTCAGCTCACTCTTGACAACAGAGAGGTGGGGTTCCTGGGCCTGCTCGATACGGGACGGGTTCGGTCCGATGCCTCTGAGGAAGAGGAGCCGGACGAAGCGGCCCTCCTGCGGGAGGTGCTCTGGTTCGTGCCGCGCGAGGCCATTATTGGCCTGACACCGGGCGTCGAAGATCCGCTCGGCGAAGTGCTCGACCGCCTCCGCGCGGCGGGCCAACTGCCGGAGGGTTTCGAGCCCGAGGGGGCGCGGCGTCTCTGGCGGACCTTCCGCGAGCACCTTGCCATGGCGCGCCGGGATCGTCCCAGGTTCTGGCCCGGCCGGCTGGCGTTCTTCGCCGCCGAACAGATTCCCGAGGGGGACGGAGATGTCTCCCTCGATCCGACCCACGGCTGGGCGGCCCAGGCCGCGGCCGTGGAGGTCCACCCCGTGCCGGGGGACCACGTTTCGATGATTTACGACGAGGCGAGCCTCGAGGTCCTGGCCCGGCGTCTGCGGGCCGCCCTCGACGCGAGCTGACGATAGGACATAGCTGGATGAAGACGACCGATCCGACCGTCGAGCCGGCCGCCATGCCGGCGGCAGGCGCCACCCTCACTGAGCTGACCCCCGAGCAGCGCGCGCTGCTGATGCTGCGCATGCGCCAGAAGGCGGCCCGCCGCGCCCCCGAGGAGGCCCTCGGGCCGGTCCTCCGGCCGCTGCCGCGCCCGGCCGACGAGAGCGTCTTCCCGCTCTCCTTCGCCCAGCAGCGCCTCTGGTTCGTCGACCAGTGGCAGTCCCACAGCCCGGCCTACAACATCCCTTTCGCGGTGAGCGCCGAGGGGCGCCTGGACGTGGCGGCCCTGCGCTGGAGCCTCGACGAGATCGTGCGCCGCCACGAGGTGCTGCGCACCGCCTTCGAGGTGCGCGGCGACCAGCCCGTCCAGGTGATTCGCCCCGCCGCCCCTCTGCCGGTGACCGAGGTGGACCTGTCCGCCCTGCCCGGTGAGCGCCGCACGGCCGAGATCGACCGCCTCGCCCATGAGCACGCCCTGCGGCCGTTCGATCTGGCCCACGACCGCCTCCTGCGGGTGACCGTCCTCCACTTCGGCCCGGGCGATCACGCCCTGCTGTTCAACATGCACCACATCGTCTCGGACGGCTGGTCGATCGGCATCGTGATGCAGGAGTTCGCCGCCCTCTACGCGGCGCGCACCGAGGGGCGGCCCTCCCCCCTGCCGGACCTGCCGGTGCAGTACGCCGACTTCGCGGTCTGGCAGCGCCAGTGGCTGGAGAGCGCCGCCCTCGCGGAGCAGCTCGGCTACTGGCGGCAGACCCTCGCCGGCCTCCCCGAGGCGATCGAGCTGCCGCTCGCGCGCCCCCGGCCGCCGGTGCGCAGCGCCGGGGGAGGGCAGGTCCCCTTCCTCGTCCGTCCCGAGGTCATGAACCCGCTCCGGGCGCTCGCCCAGAGCGCCGGGGCGACGCTCTTCATGGCCTTGCTCGCCGCTCTCGACACGCTGCTGCACCGCTACTCCGGGGAGACCGACCTGGTGATCGGCTCGCCCGTCGCCGGCCGCAACCGCGCCGAGGTCGAGGGGCTGATCGGCTTCTTCGTCAACAACCTCGTGCTGCGCAGCGACCTCTCGGGCGACCCCACTTTCCGCCAGTTGGTCGAGCGGGTGCGCGAGGTCACGGTCGGCGCCCAGAGCCATCCCGACGTGCCGTTCGAGAAGCTGGTCGAGGAGCTGCGCCCCGAGCGCGACCTCTCCCGGCCGCCGCTTTACCAGGTGGTGCTTTCGATGCAGAACACCCCGGACGCCGACCTCGACCTGCCGGGCATCTCCCTGCACGGCCTGGGCTTCGAACCGGGGACCTCGAAGAACGACCTGCTGCTCTCGATGACCGAGAGCCCCGAGGGTGGGGCCTCAGGCTTCCTGGAGTACAGCACCGACCTCTACGACCCGCTCTCGGCCGGCCGCATCCTCGGCCATTTCGAGGCCGTCCTGGAGGGCATCGCCGCCGATCCCGACCGCCCGCTTTCCGAGCTGCCGCTGCTCGCTGAGGCCGAGCGGGCGCAGCTCCTGGAGCAGTGGAACGACACCGCCGAGCCGGTCCCCACCGCCAGCTTCCGGGAGGCCTGGAACGCGCGGGTGGAGCGCAACTCCGGCCTGCCGGCCGTGGTCTCCGCGGCGGAGATCCTGACCTACCGCGAGCTGGACCGCCGGGCGAACCTCCTGGCCCACTACCTGCGGAACCTCGGCGTCGGCCCGGAGGTGCTGGTCGGGGCGCTGATGGAGCGCTCGGTCGAGGTCGTGGTCGCCATGCTGGCGATCTGGAAGGCCGGCGGCGTGTTCGTGCCGCTCGACCCCTCCTACCCGGAAGAGCGGCTGCTCACGATGCTGGAGGACACCTCGCTCGCCATCCTCCTCACCCAGGAGCACCTCGCGTCGCTGCTCCCCTGGAACGCCGGCTTCGTGGTGCCGGTCGACGCCGACTGGGACATGATCGAGCGGATGAGCGGCCCGGCCGGGGAGTCCGACTTCGACAGCGGAGTCCAGCCCGACCATCTGGCCTACCTGATCTTCACCTCCGGCTCGACCGGCAAGCCCAAAGGGGTGATGATCCAGTACGGCGGCTTCAACGTCCTCGGCCTCGCCCAGGCGCACCTGTTCGGGCCGGGGGGCGGCGAGCGCCTGCTGTGGTTCGCCCCGATCGCCTTCGACACCGCGATCTTCGACTGGATGCTCGCCCTCTGGCGCGGCAACACGCTGGTGCTGCCGGGCGCCGAGGAGGTGCTGCCCGGCCCCGCCCTGGTGAGCCTGCTGGAGCGCGAGCGGATCACCTCGCTCACCATGACCCCGTCCGCCGTGTCGGCCCTGCCGGCCGGGTCGGAGGACCGCCTGCCGGACCTCCGCCGCCTGTGGGTGGCCGGCGAGGCCTGCCCGCCCGAGCTGGTGCAGCGCTGGATCCGCCCGGACCGCGCCTTCTACAACGGCTACGGCCCCACCGAGACCACGATCTGGGTCTCCACCGAGATCTGCGACGACTCCGGCCGCATCCCGCCGATCGGCTGGCCGGCCCGCAACAAGCGGACCTACGTGGTCAACGCCCAGCTCCGCCCGGTGCCGGTGGGGGCGGTGGGGGAGATGCTGGTCGGCGGCGCCGGCCTCGCCCGGGGCTACTGGAACCGTCCCGATCTCACCGCCGAGCGATTCGTCCCGGACCGCTTTTCCGGCGAGCCGGGGGCGCGCCTCTATCGCACCGGCGACCTGGTGCGCCATGCCCCGGACGGCCGGCTGCTGTTCGTCGGCCGCAACGACCACCAGGTGAAGATCCGCGGCTTCCGCATCGAGTTGGGGGAGATCGAGGCGGCGCTCGGCCGCCATCCGGCCGTGCGCGAGGCGGCCGTGGTGGTGCGGGAGGAGAACGGGGACAAGCGGCTGGCGGCGTTCTACGTCCTGCGCGACGGCTCCGAGGCGGCGCCGGACGAGCTGCGCGCCTGGCT
>DATAHG010000465.1:0-7809 GCA_036263295.1 Thermoanaerobaculia bacterium
GCCGAAGACCAGGGCGCCCATCTCGGCGGCGGTGACGGCGAGAGAGATGGTCTCCAGGTCGCGCATTTCGCCGACGAGAATCACGTCGGCGTCCTGGCGGATGGCGGCGCGCAGGGCCGCTCCGAAGCTCTCGGTGTCCACTCCCACTTCGCGCTGGGAAAAAATGGACATCTTGTTCTGGTGGACGAACTCGACCGGGTCCTCGATCGTCACGATGTGCTTTTGATAAGTGCTGTTGATGCGATCGATCACCGCGGCGAGAGTGGTGGATTTGCCCGAGCCGGTCGGGCCGGTGACCAGGACGAGGCCCTGCTGCAGATGCGCCAGGCTTTCGATCGCCTTGGGCAGGCGCAGCTCTTCGAGCGGCACGATCTTTTCGGGGATGATTCGAAAGACCGCGGCGGCGCCGTTTTCCTGGCGCAGATAGTTGGCGCGGAAGCGGGCGATGCCTTCGAGGCCATAGGCGAAGTCGAGGTCGCCGGAGCGCTGGTACTCCTCCCATTGCGCCTCGGTGGTGATCTCCTGGAGAAGGCCCGAGAGGGCCTCGTGGTCCAGCACCGGCCACCCCTCGACCGGCTCCAGGGCGCCGTGGACGCGGGTGCGCGGCTCGAGGCCGGCGGCGAGGTGGAGGTCGGACCCCTTGTTGTCCCGCAGGTAATGGAAAAGCTCGTGCATCCGGGCCATCGCGGTCGATCTCCGTTCAGGGATTGGCGAAGCGCTGCGGGTCTTCGCAGTGGCGCAGGGCCTCTTCCCGAGTGATCACTTTCTGGTTGACCAGCTCGGCGAGCGAGCTGTCGAGCAGGCACATGCCCTGCGAGCCGCCGGTCTGCAGGATCGACTTGATCTGGAAAGTCTTGTTGTCGCGGATCAGGTTGCCGACCGCCTTGTTGCCCATGAGCACTTCGAGGGCGGGGACGCGGCCGGTGCCGTCGGCCCGGGTCACCAGGCGTTGCGAGACGATGGCGCGCAGCGATTCCGACACCATCGTGCGGATCTGCTCCTGCTGGGAGGGCGGGAAGACGCCGAGGATCCGGTTGACGGTGCGGATGGCGTTGTTGGTGTGCAGCGAGGCGAGCACGAGGTGGCCGGTCTCGGCCGCGGTGAGCGCCAGGGAAATGGTTTCCAGATCGCGCAGCTCGCCGATCGCGATGATGTCGGGATCCTCGCGCAGGGCGGCGCGGAGGGCGCGGGCGAAGGAGTTGGTGTGGCGGCCGACCTGGCGCTGGTTGACCACGCAGCATTTCGAGGGGTGGATGTATTCGATCGGGTCCTCGATGCTGATGATGTGGTCGTTGCGCTCCTGGTTGACGATGTTGAGGAGGGCCGCCAGGGTGGACGATTTGCCGCAGCCGGCGGGTCCGGTGAGGAGCACCAGGCCCTGGTGATAGTTGGCGAGCTTGGCGAGGCTCGCGGGCAGGCCGAGCTGCTCCAGGGTCGGCGGCGCCGGCGGGATGGCGCGGAAGACCGCGTCGGTGCCGCGCTGTTGCCGGTAGGCGTTGCTGCGGAAGCGTCCGACGTCGGGGAGGGTGTAGGCGAAGTCCACCTGGCCATGCTCGTGGAGGAGGCTGGCCTGCTCGGGCGTCAGGGCCGCGTGGATCATGGTCCGCGCGAAATCGGGGTCGACGCGGTCGACGCCGAGCTCGGCGAGGCGGCCGTTGAGCCGGACCTTGAGCGGCGCGCCGCTGTGGATGTGAATGTCGCTCGCGCCGTGGGCGACGGCGTATTCGAGCAGGCGTTCGAGCGGGCGCGGCCCGTCAGTCAGGGAGAAGGCCGGGACGGCGGGCGCGGGCTCCGGGGTTGCGGGCGCGGCCTCGGCGAGCTGTTTGTCCAGGTAGTCGCGCTGGACGACGAGGAGCTGGTCCGCCTGCGCCTGGGTGAGGAGGCCCTGGGCGACCAGGCTCTGCCAGAGCGCGGTGCCGTTGCCCGGCTGGGCGAGCTGGTTCGTCACCGCCACGAGCTGGTCTTGCGTGACGAGCTTATAGTGCAGGGCGATCCGCCCGAAGAGGATATCGTCTTGACTGAGGGGCATCGTCATGAGCGTATTCACGCGAGGTCTTGGCGTCAAGGACGGCGGGGCCCGCGGGCCCACTTTCCTCCCTTGAGGCACTGGAGAAGCAGAGCCTCCGCGGTTCGCCTGTAGAATCCGCGCTGGAATCCCTTTGTGTCGACGGCCCGCGAGGGCCCGGTCAGGAGGAGGTCGATCGTCATGGCGAATCCGTTGGGAACGAAGAGGTTCGAGGACCCTCAGCCGGCGGGTCTCTGGCTGCTGGGGGGCCTGGTCCTGTTCGCGCTGGTCCTGCTGCTCGCCCATTCGCGCCTCCAGCCGCCGGCGCCGCGGCCGCAGGATGCGCCGCTCGCCGAGTTTTCGGGGGGGCGGGCGCGGCAGGTCCACCAGATGTTGGTGGGGGACGGCCGGCCGCATCCGACCGGCTCGGAGGGGAACGCGCTGGTGCGCGACCGGGTGCTCGGCGAGCTGCGCCGGCTGGGTTATCAGCCGCAGGTGCAGTCCGACGTGGTCTGCCTGCCGTTCGGCTGCGCCCGGGTGGAGAACATCCTGGCCCGCCTGCCGGGGCGGGAGGCGGGGCGGGCGGTCCTTCTGATGGCCCACTATGACTCGGTGGGGGCCGGCCCCGGGGCGTCCGACGACATGGCCGGGGTGGCCGCGGTCCTGGAGACCGCCCGGGCGCTCAAGGCGGGGCCGGCGCCGCGCAGTCCGGTCCTGATCCTGATCGACGACGGCGAGGAGGCCGGGCTGTTCGGGGCGCGCGCTTTCGCCGAGCGTCCCGAGGCCAAGGAGGTGGGGGTGGTGGTCAACCTCGAGGCGCGCGGCGCGTCGGGGGCGAGCGTGATGTTCGAGACCGCCGGGCCGGACGCCTGGATGATCGACCGCTATGCCGGCGGGGCCCGGCATCCGATCACCAGCTCGGTCTTTTCGACGATCTATGACGCCCTGCCGAACGACACCGATCTGACGGTGTTCAAGGAGCGCGGTTTCCAGGGGCTCAATTTCGCCTACATCGCCGATCCGACGCACTACCACACGTCGGTGGACGACATCCAAAGCGCCTCGCCGGCCAGCCTCCAGCACCATGGCGACAACGCGCTGGCCGCGGTGCGGGCCCTGGCCGAGGCGAACCTCGCGAAGCCGCCGGCGGGCAAGGCGGTGTTTTTCGACGTGCTCGGCTGGGGGGTGGTGCGGTGGCCGGCGGCGCTGTCGCTGGTCCTGGCGATCGCGGCGCTGGTCCTGGTGATCCTGGCGGCGGTGCTGGTGCTGCGGCGCGGGGCGCGGGTGGGCGGTCCCGGCTGGGGTGGGGTGGGCTTCGGCCTGCTCGGCTTCCTGGGCATGGTGGTGGCGGCGGGCCTGGTGGCTTTCGGGCTGGCCCGCGGGCTGTTCGCCGGCCTGTTGCTGGCCCCCTGGGTGGCGCATCCGGTGCCGCTGCTGACGGTGTTCTGGCTGCTGCCGGCGGCGATCGTGCTGGCGGTCGCCGGAACGCTCTGGCGGCGCGGCGGGATGGCGGGGACCTGGGCCGGGGTATGGATCGTCTGGGCGATCGCCGGGATCGCCCTGGCGGTGCTGGCGCCGGGCCTGTCCTACCTGTTCCTGGTGCCGGCCCTGGCGGCGGGGCTCGCCGGTCTGCTGGCGGCGTTCCTGCCGGGCCGGCCGGGGAGCTTCAGCGTGCTGGCGGTGCTGATCCCGGGTGTGGTGATGGCGGTGCTCTGGATGCCGCTGGTGCTCTTCCTCTACGACGGGCTGGGGGCGGGCGCCCTGATGCCGATCGCCGTGCTGGTCGCCCTCGGGGCGACGACGCTCGCGCCGCTCGCGGCTGGATCGGGTCCGGGAGTGCGGCGCTGGGTGCCGCTGGGTTTGGCCGCGGTGGCCCTGGTCTGCGTGTTCATGGCGGTCACCCGGCCGCAGTTCTCGGAGACCTCGCCGCAGGGGGTGAATCTCCAGCTTGCCCACAGCGCCGACACCGGCCAGTCGAAGTGGCTGATCGTGGCGCCGCCGCCGATCCCGCGGCCGCTTTTGCAGACCGCGAAGTTCGAGGAGCCGGCGACGCCGTTCCCCTGGTCGCCGCCGTACTACCGGGTGCCGGCCGCCCCGGCTCCGGCGCTCGCGGCGGCGGCGCCGGAGGTGGCGCTCTTGGAGGACTCGCCGCTCAACGGCAAGCGCCGGGTGCGCCTGCGGGTGACCTCGCCGCGCGGGGCGCGGACGGTGACCCTGGTCATCCCGAAGGCGGCCGGGGTCGAGGCGCTACGGGCGGGCGGGGTCGAGGTGCCCATGAAGCTGACCGGACGGGAGGCGCGCTTCACGAATCCGCGGGCCGAATGGCTCAATTTCAGCTATCTCACCCTGCCGCCGGAAGGGGTTGAGATCGAGGCGGTGCTCGCCTCGACCGGCAAGCACGACTGGTATGTGATCGATCAGACCCCCGGACTGCCCGCGACCGGCGCGGCGCTGCTCAAGGCGCGGCCGTCTGCGGCGGTGCCCTACCAGGATGGGGATTTGACGACGGTGAGCCGGAAGGTGGGGATCTGAGGGCCGGCCAATCCAACACCGGCCCCGGAGGGGGCCGTGCCCTTGTAGGCCGGGGTTTCAACCCCGGCCGGGGTGGCGGCGATGGCGAATTGAGCCGGTGGCCCCGGAGGGCGTGAATCGGATCGACCGAGCCCAGGCGAGTCGCGTCGGGCCTGGCGGCCCGGCCGGGGTTGAAACCCCGGCCTACAGACGCTTCGCCCCTCCGGGGCGCGGATGGCCTACTTCGCGGTAGCCGCCTCGATCGACTCGACCTTGATCTTGTCGCCGTCGACCTCGCCGGTCAGCTTCACCTCATCGCCGGCGTGCTTGCCGGCGTCGTCCTGCTTGTCGAGCTGATAAACCTTGTTGTCCGCGCCGTTGACGAAGACCAGGGAGGCGCCGCCCTTCTCGTGGCAGCGCTTGGCGCACTCCTTGTGCTCCGCGCTCGCACCCTTGGCGCCGCAGTTGGAGTCGGTGATCCAGCCGGTCCAGGTGCCGGCCATGGCGAGGGGAGCGGTCAACAGACCGGCCATCAGAGCGGTCGCGGCGATCGTAGCCTTTTTCATTCGCGTATCCTCCACAGGATTGAGTGAAACCGTAAAAGTCCCCGAAATCCTAGCACGGCGCTAGAGGATCCGCGCCGCGACCTGCTGGGCGGCCCGGCGGGCGGCGCCGAGCACGGCGGTGGCGTCGTTGAGGATCACGCGCACCGGGACCCGCTCCAGATAGGCGCGGAAGCGCCCCTTGTCGAGGAAGGCTTCGACGAAACGGCCGTCGGTCAGGCGGGGGAGGATCTTGGGGGCGATGCCGCCGCCCACGTAGACGCCGCCGGTGGCGGTGCCGGCCAGGGCGAGGTTGCCGGCGGCGGCGCCGTAGGCCGCGGCGAAGACCTCCAGGGTCTTCGAGCAGAGCCCGCAACGCTCGGTAAGGCCGGCCTCGCCGATCACCTTGGAAGCGTCGTCGCCGCGCTCCAGGGCTTCTCGCACGGCGGGGTCTTCGGACAGGCCGCGGCGGTCCCGCAGGGACTGGTAGATCAGGGCGAGGCCGGGGCCGGAGACCACGCGTTCGACGCTGACGTGGCCGCCGAGCCGCTGGCGCAGGTCCAGGAAGAGGGCGGCCTCCTCCTCGTCGCGGGGGGCGAAGTCCATATGCCCCCCCTCCGAGGCGATGGGCCGCCAGTGGCCGTCCACCCAGGGGAGGAGAGCCATGCCGAGGCCGGTGCCGGCGGCGATCAGGACGCGGTTGCCGTCCGGCTCGGGCTCGCCGGAGTGGATGGTGAGGATCTCGTCGCCGGTGAGCAGCGGGATCCCCTCGGCGGTCGCCACCAGGTCGTTGATCAGCAGGACCGTGGGGATGCCGACCTCGCGGCCGAGGGCGTCGCCGTCGATCGTCCAGGGGAGGTTGGAGGTCTTGGCGGTGTTGTCGATCACCGGGCCGGGGATGCCGAAGCAGGCCGCGGTAACCGCGGGAGGCCCGGCGGTCCCGGCCGCGGTGGTCCCACCGTCCCGAACGTCCCGAAAAAAGGCCTGGACCACGGCGCCGAGGTCAGGGAAGTCGGCGCTCGGGTAGCGCTCGGCGTGCAGCGGGTGCAGGCCGCCCGGCCGGGCCTCGTAGAGGGCCAGGTGGCACTTCGTGCCGCCGATGTCGCCGGCCAGGATGCGCGGGGCGGCCATCAGCGGCCGGTGGCCTCCCGGGCCGCGGCGAGGAGGGCGCTCAGGGCATCTCCGGGGCCGGGGCCGCCCGTCGCGCCGAGCTGGACCCGCAGGACCTTGCGCCCGCGCTGCTCCAGGGCTTGGCGGTCGCCCTCGGCCTGGGCGCGGATCAGCTCGCCGAACGTGTACTGGGTCTCCGGGACGGCCATGTCCTCGGTCGGCTCGTCGACGATCTGGAGGAAGCGCCCCTTGTCCGGTCCCCCCTTGTGGAGCTGGCCGGTCGAGTGGAGGAAACGGGGGCCGTAGCCGAGGGTGGTGGCGAGCCGGGTGCCGTCGCGCAACGCCCCCTGGAGCCCGCGCAGGGTCTCGGTGGTGGCGGCGGCCGGCGGCAGATAGGCGTGGACGCCGAGGTAGTCCCCCGGGCGGGTGCCCTGGAGCCAGCCGCGCAGGGCCTCCTGGAGGGCGGCGGGATCGGCGGCCGGGGTCTCGCGACGGTCGCCCTGGGAGGAGCCGCCGCCGGCGTTCTGCATCGCCTTGGTGGCGAGCTCCTTGGCGAGCTGCACGTCCGGCTGATCGAAGGGATGGACACCGAGGACCGCCCCGGCGGCGGCCACGGCCACCTCCCAGCGGAAGATCTCGCGTCCGAGGTCGGTGGCGCTGTCGAGCCGGAAGCAGGCGACCGGATGGCCGGCCTGAAGCAGGGCGGCGACGCGGTCCAGGACCTCGGATTCGCCGTCGCGGCCGAGAAGCAGGGCGACGAAGAAGCGGTCGTCCCCATAGGCTTCGGGCGGCCCGGCGGGCTCGCCGACGACGGGGACGATGCCGGCGTGGCCGTCGCCCGAGACCTTGCGCTTGCCGGTGCTCTCGGCGATGAGCTGCTCGATCCAGTCCGGGAAGGGGGCGACGGCCGGGGTGGTGAGGAAGGTCACCTTGTCGCGGCCGGCAAGGGCGAGCTCGCCGAGGGCGGCGCCGAGGCAGAGGCCGGGGTTTTCCGCCGCCGGCACGCCGGGGGCACAGGCGGCGGCCATCGAGCGCCCGCTGTCGGACAGCGCCCGCAGGTTGGCGCCGATCAGGGCGGCCGGCACCAGGCCGAAGGGGGTGAAGGCGCTGTAACGGCCGCCGACATCCGGCTGGGCGTTGAAGACGGCGCGGAAACCGCGCTCCCGGGCCAGCTTTTCGAGACCGCTGCCGGGGTCGGTGACGGCGACGAACTGGCTGCCGGGCGCGCGGTCGAGGGCGCGGCCGGTGAGGTCCCAGAAGGCCCGGAAGAGCGACATCATCTCGGTCGTGTTGCCCGACTTGCTGGAGACCACGAACAGGGTGCGGGCGAGGTCGAGCCGGCCGGCCACGGCGCGCACGGCGGCCGGGTGGGTGGTGTCGAGCACCGAGAGGGTGGGGTAGCCCGGGGCGTGGCCGAACATGTGGGCGTAGACCTCGGGGGCGAGGCTGGAGCCTCCCATGCCGAGGACCACGGCATCGCGGAAGCCCTCCTGGCGGATCGCGTCGCCGAAGCGGGTGAGGGCCTCGATCTCGGCGGGCAGGGCCTCGGGAAGCGTGAGCCAGCCCAGCCGGTCGGTCAGCTCGGGCAGCGGCCGCGGCGACCAGAGGGTGGGGTCGCGAGCCCAGAGGCGCCGGCCGAAG